>NZ_MXAN01000007.1:7990-9589 GCF_002027545.1 Moraxella lacunata | reverse complement strand
GATGATTGTGGGTGGGCAAAGAGCATTTACGTTGATTGAGTTGATGGTGGTGGTTATTGTGATGGGTGTGATTTGTATGATTGCTTATCCTAATGTGATGCGGGCTTTGTGGGGGATGGAAGCAAATAATGTTGCATCTGTCATTACCGATGCATTAAAAGAAGCTCGCAGTCAAAGCCACATCACCAAGCAAAACATCATCATGTGTCCTGCTGACGAGTCAAATCGCTGTCATAGACAGGCAGGGGTAAAGATTATCGTGTTTAGGGATTTAGATGGTAATGCTCGCCTTGATGATGGTGAGCTGATTAAAGAGTATGGGCTTAATTTAAAGTATGGCAGGATTAACATGAGAATGTCAGCATCTAGGCATTATATTAAATACTTTGGTGCCAGTGCCAGTCCACGTGGACATTTTGGGCACATTAAATATTGTTCGGTGTCTGATGAGTTGTCTTATAGGATTGTTTTAACGCACACGGGGGTGGTTAGAAGGCGTGTTGATGATGTGGGGTGTTAGGGGGGTCAAAGATGAGCTGGCAGTCTTGGTGGTATATTTGGGTTGCCTATGCTAGATACCGCCGTCCCATAAGCAAGCACTTCCACACCACCGCCATCTACCGCCGACGTTTCAATCCTTACGCCGTAGACTTGATTATAACCATGCTCATAAGCCTGCCGTTTCATGCGTACAATCGCTTCACGTCTACCACGATCTAACAGGCTTTCATAGACGGTTAGGTTTTTCCCAAATAGGCTTAAAAAATCTGCAAACACAAGCTTAAACCTGTCTTGGGCGATAGAAACGCTTCCCATGACAAGCATGCCATCTGTTTGAACAGTTGGTGCAAAAAAGCGTTCGCTTGAAATAATGATGTGTCCAAGCAAACGCTCGTCATCATCAAGGATGGCTAAGTGTTTGCGTTCATTGGCTGTGCCAAAATACCAACCAATCCCAAATAAAATAATGGCGATGACTATTTGTGGGTTGTTCAAGATTAGCTTGATGATGTCCATGATTCTTACTCAAAAGAGATGGGGCTGACAAAAGCGGTATGTGGGCTTGGTCTGTCTGACTAGGTATTTCTTACTGCCTTGACGGCGGTGCCATACACAAAAATCTCAGATGCACCCACCGCCACATTAGATGTGGAAAAACGCACGCCTACAACGGCATTCGCTCCCATGGCGTAGGCTTTGTCTATCATGCGTTCTAACGCTTCTTGGCGAGCTTCTTCTAGGAGCTCGGTGTAGGCGACTAATTCTCCGCCCACGATATTTTTGAGTCCCGCCAAAAAGTCCTTGCCGACGTGCTTGGTGCGGACGGTACTGCCATAGACCACGTCTAGACGTTCGGTGATGGTGTGGTTGGGTAGGTGTTCTAGGTTTGACAGTTGCATGATATTTTCCGTTATTTTTAAAAATAGACAACGTGAGTATAGGATGTGCCTACCACTGATAACATTTTCATAAAATACGATGAAAATTTAACACTTTTATCAATTTTTGCATGAAAAATCGCTATCCGACCACTTAATTTAAAATAAAAACTTGTCTGATAGAAAACTCACAGCCTTTGTTTTTCCTTGAAAAACGTGC
>NZ_MXAN01000007.1:7232-7957 GCF_002027545.1 Moraxella lacunata | reverse complement strand
AAAGGCAGGCACGCCCTAAGTATAACAAATTTACAAGAATTGGTGTAATTTTTATTGAAAAATAAATGGTTTTGCGTTAAAATGACTTTTTTATTTTGTATTTTATCTCCCACTTAGGTTGGCTAATAAATGACTTTGTGGTGTATCATGTCAAAGTTGGTTGATGATGATATGGCTACAACCGGCTCATTTTGTCCTTTGATATGTTGGATAAAATGTTAAACATGCCTTTTTGTTAGTGCTTAGGTTAATTGGATTTTTTATCATGCGTAAAGACATTCACCCAGAATACCGCGAAGTATTGTTCCACGACACCAATGCGGACGTCTATTTTTTAACTCGCTCTACTGTGGCGACCAAAACCACTCGTGAATACGAAGGTGCCGAATACCCATATTTCCCACTTGATATTTCAAGTGCATCTCACCCATTCTACACCGGTGAGCAACGTCAAGCATCTAACGAAGGTCGTGTGGCAAGTTTCAACAAGCGTTTCGGTGCATTTGCCAACCGTGGCAAAAAATAATAGATTTACACGCTTATCTATGCCATTAAAATACCCCAAATCTCTGGTTTGGGGTATTTTCTAAATAGACTTCTTTCNNTTGGAAAGAGATTTAATGTATAAATTGTGTTAAAAAGGACGGACACATCCTATTTTTTTAAAATAAACCCTTGAGATGAGTTAAAGGAATTTTTATGCTTCACAGCACAGCACAGCACAG
>NZ_MXAN01000007.1:0-7144 GCF_002027545.1 Moraxella lacunata | reverse complement strand
AGCACAGCACAGCACAGCACTAGCTTAGTACGCTCGTCAGCCCTACAAAAAATTGGGGTTGATGTTGTGAGTGATTTACATCAAGAAAAAAGATTCTATTATGAACAGCAAGAATACCAAGAAAAAGCCGTCGCTAATATCGTGGGGATTTTTGATGATTTTCATAAAAGTGGCGACATAGTCAGCACGTTATCTACGCATTACACCAACAATAACTACCAATTTCCCATCAATGGCGACAGTAAAAATATCGATGTCATGATGGAAACTGGCACAGGCAAAACCTTTACCTTTATCAAGGCGATTTTTGAGCTAACTAAGCATTTTGGCTACAAAAAATTCATCATCTTAACTCCCACCGTACCCATTCGTGAAGGCACTAAAACCAATCTTGAAGACACCAAAGACTACTTTAAAGGTCTGTATAATGACGCTCACGGCAAGGAAATTAACGTCTTTGTCTATGAAAGTAGCAATGTCTCTGCCATCAATGATTTCATCAAATCTGGGGATTTGTCTGCCCTAGTCATGACGCCCAGCTCGTTTGACAAAGGTGGCAACATTCTTAATCGACCTTTGGAAAAAGACCTTCATACGCCCGATTTGTTTGTTGCTCATCAGGGTGTGCCAAAATCCTACCTAGAATGCCTAAAACGACTCAATCCGATTGTCATCATGGATGAACCACACCGTTTTGAAGGCAATGCATTTAAGAAATATTTTGAAGGTTTTGATAATTTTTTCTTGCGTTTTGGGGCGACTTTTCCAAAAAAAGCGGACAGCCTGCAACTGTCCAACGTGGCGTATGTGCTAGACAGCTTAACTGCGTTTCAACAAAGTTTGGTCAAAAAAATAGTGGTCTACACCCAAGATGTCATCGAAAATACAGATACGCTGATTGGCACAGACCCCAAAGCCAAAAAAGCGATGGTCAATCGCCTTGAAAATGGTATGTTGGTGAAGCAGACACTGGGTGTTGGTGGACTGTTCAACGGCAAATCCATCAAAAAAATCAACAAAGATGCGATCGTTTTGGTCGATGGCACGCTAGAAAAAGTGGACTATGCCATCTCTGATGATTCCCTAAGGGTCATGATACATGACACCATCAAACTGCATTTTGACAAAGAACAGGCTTTGTTTGATAAGGGGATTAAAACGCTCAGTCTGTTTTTTATGGAAAATAACATTGGTTTGTTTCGTGGCGACTCACCAAAAATCAAAACCATGTTTGAAGAAGAGTATGTAAAAATCCGCCAAGAGATTTTGACAAAACTTGATAAAGACAGTGCCTATTGCCAATATCTGCAAAAAGATTTTGACAACGATGGGGAGCTACAAGTTCATAAAGGTTATTTCTCAGGCGATAAAGGCAGTAGCGTCGATGAAAAAATCAAGGCTGGCGTTAATGAGATTTTAAAAGACAAAAAGCGGTTGTTGTCCTTTGAGAGCTCAACCCGCTTTATTTTTTCTATTTGGGCACTGCAAGAAGGCTGGGACAATCCAAACATCTTTACCATCTGCAAACTGTCCAATCAGGGCAGTGAAAATTCAAAATTGCAACAAATAGGGCGTGGGCTACGCATTGCGGTCAATCAAGATTTGCAACGCCAAACGCTCAACTTTTTGGATAATGACCAAGAATTATTTTGGCAAATCAATAATTTAGATGTGGTGGTGTCTAGCAAAGAGCAGGGTTTTGTGGAAAGTATCCAAAAAGAGATTTTGGAAAACTCGTTTTTGTTGGCAAAGCGATTTACCGAACATGAGATTAGGCAACGCCTTGTGGGCGATGGGGCTGATGAAAAAACCGCCAGAGCCATTTTTAAAGCCTTGGAAAAAAATGACTTGATTGTCTTTGAAGATACAGAAGACGGCTTGGATGTTTATGAGCTCTCTGATGATTTTGATGAGCAACTAAAAACACTGGCACTGCCTGCCGACCACAAACAAATGATTGCCAAGCTGTTTTCAAACAACATCAAAGAATACGTAAAAAACGCCAATAAGAATAACAAAGGCAAAGACAAAGTCATCATCAAGTCCACTCATCTTAGGGCGTTTGAAGAGCTTTGGCATGCCATTTATAAAAACACCAATTTTTTGCTTGAAAAGATGAGTAAAGCAGAAGAGACCCAGCTTATTGGCAACATCAAAGCTCAGATTGAGAGTTTGGACATCAGTCAGGTCATGCTAGAAACCACACGTTCTGAGCTACATGTTGAAAAAATGCAGTCCAATCAGGCGGTTAGCAAAAGCATCGTTGATGGTTCTACCTATGTCAGCAAGGTGGATTATCTGTTGTTGGTTCGTCAGCTTGCCGTGGACAGTAAAACGCCTTTGTCTTTTGTGGTGCGGATATTTAATGCGTTAAGTCTTGAATTTAAACAAAAAACATTTGTCAATAACCCAAAACAAGCCCAAAAAGAAATGGCAGATATCATCAAACAGAATTTGATGGGTGTATTAAAAACCAAAATCAGCTATGGCATGATACAGCATGCGGTAAAAGCCAACGTGTTTAAAACCGATGATAAGGCGACCTATCTAGATATCGGCAGTACGGGCAAATTTCAAAAGCCCATACCCCAAGATTTTTCGCTAAAAGCCAAATGGGTGTTTGAAAACGTGATTGAATATGACAGTGACTTTGAGTTGGAGATTATTGAGCAAGACCCTGATATTAGTGAAATTGAGATTTTTGCAAAATTGCCACGCCTAAAAATCAAAACACCACTGGGTGAATACAATCCTGATTTTTGTTATGCCATCAAAGGCAAAAATGGCAATCAAGTCTTTTTGGTGGTGGAGAGCAAAGGTTATGAAAAATCTACCAACATACCGCCTGACGAAAAAGCAAAAATTGACATCGCCAAAAAATATTTTGATGCACTCAATGAATATCATCAAAAACAAGGCAAAGACGACATAAAAATCGTCTTTAAAGAACGCATCAACAAAACCCAACTATCTGCACTGATTAATACTGATTAATACTAGGAGACAACAATGAAGCAAGATTTTTTAGACGCTGGTTTTGCCGTGATTGATGGTGGTCATGCCAATCATCCATTGCTTGATTATCTAAAAGAGCATTATCCAATGGTGATTCGTGATAATGAATTAGATTTGATGCAGTTAAAGACCCTTTTGGGCTTACCCATTGATGATAAAGTCAATGGCTATGGGCTAAATTTTATTGGTCGTAACTTTGCCCGTGCCAAATACCAACAAGAAACGGATAAAGAGTTGGTGTTAAATACAGCGATGAGCAAAGATATTGATACAACAAAAAACCTTGTATTAAAAGGGGATAATTTAGACGGTTTAAAGATTTTAAAGCATTATTATAAAGGCAAAATCAAGTGTATTTATATTGACCCGCCATATAACACCAATGGCGATGAGTTTATTTATCCTGACAAATTTGATAAAGAAGAAGCCGAAGTGTTGGGTTTGGTTGATTTGTCAGAAGATGATTTTGCTCGGTTGGATTTTAGTTTTAAGACCAAAAAAAGCCACAATGGTTGGTTGTCATTCATGTACCCCCGCTTGCTATTGGCACAGGAGTTATTAAGCGATGATGGGGTGATTTTTATTAGCATTGATGACAATGAACAGGCGAATTTAAAACTGTTGTGTGATGATGTGTTTGGGGAAGAGAATTTTGTTGAGAATTATATATGGCATAGTAATTTTAGACCTGATAACAGTTCATCAATCGAAAGAGAAAATGGGCAGTACATTTTATGTTATGCAAAAAACAAACGTTCTGTATCAAAATTGGTAGGACAGCAAAAAAGAACGGAAGGTTTACCGAGTCTTACAAAGAATAAATCAAATATTTCAAGATTGTTTTTTAAAAAAGAATGGGTGGATGTAAGACTTCAAGATGGATTATATAAGGCAGGTGAATTAAAATCAGGATATATCTTACATAATGATGTAAGGGTATCCAATGGTGTTTTGCAAGACGACTTTGATTTATCAGGGAGAGTTACTTGGTCTCAATCATATCTTGAAAATGAAATAAAAAAAGGCACTAAAATTGTTATAAAGACGAGTGGTTTTGTCCCTTATGTTCAAAAAGTTGAAACATCAGATTTGGCACCCACTACAATTATACCCAATGAAGAAGTGGGCGATGTTCTAAGTGGAAACTCTGACCTAAATCGATTATTTGATGTCAAGGTTTTTACTCACCCTAAGCCCATATCGCTATTAAAATATTTGTTAAATACGATTATATATAACGGCTTTGATTCATCTGATATAATCCTAGACTTTTTTGCAGGTTCGGGTACAACAGGTCATGCGGTCATACAATTAAATGCAGAAGATGGCGGTCATCGTAAATTTATACTTTGCCAAATAGATGAGCCAATAGACCCCATCAAAAAGAAAGATGAGTATAAATTCTGCTTGGACAATAATTTACCACCTGTGATTTCAAGTATTACCATAGAACGCCTAAATCGTGCAGGAGAGAGCATTAAGGCTAATATAGAGCAACATAACGCCAAAAAAGATGTAGCCGAGAGTGATAAAAAACAGTTGCCCGATATTGGTTATAAGGTCTTTGATAGCATACCTGCCCCGATATTGACGCTGGATGAAGAGAATTGTCAAATTGCTTTTCCCAAAGAGCATACCAATGCGATGAGTCGTATTTATCACATGATATTTAAAGTGGGTATTGATGAGCCAACACAGGTGCCGATTGCCATCATCGATGAGTGCATGTACAAACTTGGCAGTAATTACTACATCACCGACAGTCATAAAGTGAGCGAAGATGTGCTGTTGGATGCTTTAAAAGATGGCAGGGTTTATATTGATGGCTGGACGGCTAGCCTTGATGTTAGTTTGCAGAGCCAAAAAAATAAAGTGCAGATTGTTTTTTGATAAAACTGCTGAGCAGGTTTGTCCCAAAAGTACAATCTGTTTGTCATAACAACACCCCAAAAGTTGGTTGTGTCACTTTTGGGGTGCGGTTTGTTGGTGGATGATGCGGTTTATGCCCCTGATATGCTGGTGTGAGCCAAGACGTCATCAACGTTGGTGTTGTTGATGATGATGTGCAAATCAGCGGTTCTGATGTGGACATCATTGCCGATATGACGGGTGGCTTGGCTAAGCTCATTCGTGTCGGCAAAAACATTGTCAAAGACAACTTTGTCATGGTCGCCAATATAGCTGTTAAAGTCACGAATGATGTTCAAGCCAACACTTTCTTGGTTGAACGCAAAAGTGTCATCGCCAATACCGCCAAACAGCATGTTATTGCCTTTACCACCATACAGATAGTCGTTGCCTTCACCACCATATAGGTGGTCGTTGCCATCGTTGCCAAACAGACGGTCATCGCCTGCCCCGCCGTGCAACAGACCATTGACACCGTTTAGTGCGTATAGAACGTCATTACCTTCTCTGGCAAAGATGATGTCGCCTGTCAAGACATCGTCTGATTCACTGCCTTCAAGGTGGTCTTGATAGCCGATGTCTGTATTGCGACTTTTGATGAGATAGCGATTGGAGGCGAGACCTTCTGAGCTGATGTCATAAGGGCGAATCTGGGTGTAGGATTCGTTATCAAAGCCGATTTTCTCAACATTTTCAAGGTGTTTGATGCCTGTGCCGTCTTTGGCGTTCATGAATACTGTGCCATCAGACAGTCGGTAGGCGTGCCAATCTTGGCTTTTGCCTTGTAAGATGACAGTATCAACGCCTGCACCACCATCCACACGGTCTGCTCCTTGTGCCAGTACGATGCGGTCATTGCCGTCTTTGGCATCGATATAGTCGCCTTGGTTGCTACTTTGGATAAGGTTGTTGTGGTTTGAGCCGATGATAAAGCTACCAACTTTGTCCGCCTGATGGCTTTTGTCCTTGACCCACATGCTAAGACGTTCGGCAGCATTTAGCTGGTCGATGATGACACGGCTGTCTCTGTGAGTGAGTTCATAAAAAGATGAGTTGGTGATACGCTCCAAAGTATCTTGACCTAATGCACCTGTGTGTGCTGCCCAGCCTTGGGCAGTGTTGATGAGCGACATGACAAAGGGGTTATTGACATCCCATAATGCCGAAGCATACGCTCCTGTCACCAATACCACGTTATCAATACTGCTGTCAAAATTCTTGTCTATGTTAGACAATACAGGGCCACCACCAGCGATGGCATCAGCAACATTGATGTGAGAGCCTGTGATGCGATAGACGGCATCATTTTCATAGCCCATATTCAAAATGACATCAGGATTGTCATAGATAACAGGGCTAGCATGACCGATGTATACCGCATCGTTAAAAAACCCATCAGCCAATGATTCACGGTGTTTTGCCATGATGTTGGTGTAGCCACCACCCAAGCTATAACCTGTGACCAACACATCTTCGCCCGATAGGTCGTGGGCGGTGGCGTAGTCTTTGATGGCTTGCAAAAGTGGTTGCATGTTGGGGGCAATCTTGCCTTCGTTAAGATGAAAGTAATCCGCCACATCAAGCAAATCATTGGTGCCAGCCCAGCTGATGCCAAGGCGAGTGGGCTTGCCAGCATCATCAAATTCACCAACCAATAGAACCTGCGGCCCTGAGCCATTAATCGGGCGGTCGCCGGTGATGGTGCTGACAAAAGTGTAGTAGCCATAGATGTCCACGGCATTGTTTGGTAGGTTGAGCTCGGCTGGGGTAAGTGAACGCCAGCCGTCGGGTAGGGTTAGGGCGGCATTGATGTCTTTTAGTCCATCAGGCACGAGTTTGGCAAAACTGGCGACATTGGCATGCTGAGCCAGCTTACTAGTGGTGTGCATGAGTTCGGCGGATTGGTCACTGTCAAAATGACGAAAGTCAAACATTCCCATGGTAATTCCCTATTTGGTGGATGGAAGTTAATCGCATTCTCAATATAACCAAAAAGATACAAAATAACAAGTAAAAAAAGACGTGATTTTGGATTTTGGCGATAAAAGTGTGTATTAACGATTTGTCATGGGCAAAATACTGTCAATTTTACCCATGATGGGGTGTGAGTTGAGCGGAATGTGCCAATGGGGTGGTTTTGAGTTTTTAAAAATAAAATGCCTGTGACATACAGCCAACAAAATTGAATTTTACTACAAAAACCGTTCGCCCTTGTATCAAC
>NZ_MXAN01000006.1:21359-34334 GCF_002027545.1 Moraxella lacunata | reverse complement strand
GATTTGGGGGTCGGTTCAGTCTTGCCCTGTTTTTAGATAATGCCAATGCGGTAAACCCTGCCCCAGATGTAGGCGTTTATAGGCACAATGGCGGGGTAACCACATCATGTTTGGGAGCATGTCCACCGTTAGGCGAATGCAGTCAGGCACACTTGCTTTACGATTGGCATAATCCGAGCAATGCCCCGTGGCGGTGTCAAGCAGTTTGCACGCCACGTCTGTGTATTCGGTAAAACGTGGGTTGTCATCGTCTAGGTATTTGACCAAACAGCACACGCCACAGCCATCGCACAAGGCTTCCCATTCGTTATCGGTTAGGGCGGATAGGGGGTAATTTTGCCAAAAATTGGGGCGTAAATCGGACACGGCATTTTCCAAAAATATTTATTGTAACAAATTTGGCGGTTTTTGGTGGCAAATTTGCCAAAAATTTTTGTTATAATCATCGGTAGGGTTTGAAATCGGTTTTTCTTTATATAAATTTTCTGCAAAACTTACAATTAAAGAAAACCGTTCATGGCGAGCTATGCCTGCCCATGACGGTTTTCCGACCCTTCGACAAGCTCAGGGCGAACGGAAAACCCAGTATTACAAAAAGTCTCATTTTCATCATTTGATAAAACATCACTAATATAGGATAAATTTATGATTTACGACATCATTGGCGACATTCACGGACACGCCGACAAATTAACAGGACTGCTTGACAAATTGGGCTATACTCATAACGGCACAAGTTATATCGCCCCACACGGTCATCAAGCGATTTTTATGGGCGATTTTATTGATAGGGGCAATCAGCAATTAGCGACTTTGCAAATCGTTTTTGATATGATTGATAATAATGAAGCCCTTGCCGTCATGGGCAATCACGAATATAACGCCATATGCTACGCTACCCAAAATGACAATGGCAAATATCTACGTCCGCATACCGACAATAATAATTTTCAGCACAAAGCCTTTATTGATGAAGTGGGATTTGATAGCGACCTGCACAGATATTGGATACAGCGATTTTATGAATTGCCCTTATGGCTTGAACTGGACGACTGTATTTGTATTCACGCCTGCTATGATAAACACAGCATGGACATATTAACCCCCCTTTTGGATAATAACAGACTCACCTGCCATGCCATACAGCTTACAGGCAAAAAAGACACTAAGCCTTATTATGCCATAGAGCATGTACTAAAAGGCATAGAAAGTCCCCTACCAGATGGCTTGACCATGACCGATAAAACTGGCATTGTTCGCACACAAGCTCGTGTTAAATGGTGGGTGGATGATTGGCAACATCAATCCATTGACAAAACATTATTTGCCAATGATTTGCCAAAAATTTATCTTAACGATTTGTCTGATGAGTTATTGGCATTTGGCATAACAACCGACAAGCCAATATTCATCGGACATTATTGGTTACATGACAAACCGACCATTTTATCAGACAAAGTGGTGTGTATTGACTATTCAGCAGGCAAAGATGGACACTTGACCGCTTATCAATTTGATACAAAAAACCCAACATTAGACGATGATAACTTTGTGCAATTTATAGGTTAAATTTACCCACGCTCTTAGCATTCACCCAAATCTTTGCTATAATAGCACTTTTAGATTAAGGATTATCATGTCAAACACCCAACACGCCCCAAGTCCTGACCCCATCACATCCCCCACTGGCACCCCAAAAGTTGGTATCATCATGGGCAGTCAGTCCGATTGGGCAACCATGTCTTTATCGGCGCAGATTTTGGCAGATTTTGGCATCCCCTTTGAGTGTCAGGTCGTCTCAGCACATCGCACGCCAGATAAACTCTTTGACTATGCCAAAACCGCCAAAGATAAGGGCTTAAAAGTCATCATCGCAGGGGCAGGCGGAGCGGCTCATCTGCCTGGTATGTGTGCCAGCCAAACCCCACTGCCTGTGCTTGGCGTGCCCGTCAAATCAAGCATACTGTCAGGCTGGGACAGTTTATTATCCATCGTACAAATGCCCAAAGGCGTGGCGGTCGGTACGCTTGCCATTGGAGATGCTGGTGCGTTTAATGCTGGACTGCTGGCAATACAGATACTTGCCATCGATGATGATGCCCTTGCCACAAAATTGAACCAATTTCGCCAAAAACAGACCCAAACGGTGCTAAAAAGCCCCCATCCAGGGATTGTCAATGCCTAAAAGGACAGTTTAACATGAATGAATACATTGAAAAATCTAAAACAAATATTGATAACTTACATCATTGTTTTAAAAAATCTTGGGTGGCATATTTTAAAACAACATCAATATTTATAATTATTTTTTTGTTAAGTGTGTTTTTTTGGGGCAAAAGTGTCTTGATGGCATTGCTGGTTTCAACAGTGATTATTTTAATTTTTATCTATAAAATTCTTTATCTTAAAAGTTTTAAATTATATACCAATGAAGAGGGTGTTTGGGCATTTAGCGGTGTATTGCCTTGGCAAAGAGGTGTTTCTGGCGTCAAATGGCGAGACTTAGATGATGCTGTATTTTTTCAAGGCATGATAAGCTATTTTTGTAAATCATACAACATATCCATTCGTCATAGATTTACCAAATCAAATGAGATTGTTTTAGAACACATACACAAAGGCAACCATGCTGTTTCAATCATCAATCAATTACATAAAGATTTACTCAATCACGGGCTAATTCATTAACAAAGCGAGTAACCAAACCATGACACAATTGACCCTTGGGATTTTAGGCGGTGGACAGCTTGGCATGATGCTGGCTCAATCTGCCCTAAAACTTGGCCATCGTTGCGTTTTTTTAGAAGATACTCCCCACGCACCAGCGGGTCTGTATGGGCAAGTATACAGTACACAGCAACTGGACGAATTTGTCGCCAAATCTGACATTTTTAGCCTAGAATTTGAAAACACGCCTGTCGCCACAGCGTCCTACCTTGCCACCCAAAAACAAGGCATTTACCCACCGCCCAACGCCCTAGCCGTTGCCCAAGACCGCCTTGCCGAAAAGGCGTTGTTCAACGAGCTTGACATTCCCACCGTGCCATATCGTGCGGTGTCATCGCTTGATGACTTGCAGAGTGCGTGCGATGAGTTGGGCTTACCACTGGTGCTAAAAACATCTCGTGGGGGCTATGACGGAAAAGGGCAATATATCATCAAAACCAAAGATGACATTGCCACCGCTTGGCAAGAGCTTAGTGATGCACTCACAGAAGGCAACTTACCTGCTCCACTCATTGCCGAGGGGTTCATTCATTTTAGCCGTGAGGTGTCGCTCATTGGTGTGCGTGGACGGACAGGTGAAGTTGGGTTTTACCCGCTCGTTGAAAACGTGCATAATAACGGCATTCTTGCCAAAACCACCGCCCCTGCCCCCAATGCCGATACGCTAAACCAAACCGCCCAAGCGAGCATGAAAAAACTGCTTGAAAAACTGGACTATGTTGGCGTTTTGACCCTAGAACTGTTTGTGAGCGAGAACGGACTGATTGCCAATGAAATCGCCCCACGCGTGCATAACTCGGGGCATTGGACGATTGAGGGGACAAATACGAGCCAATTTGAAAACCACGTCCGAGCCGTGCTAGGTCTTCCGCTTGGCGATACGGGCATTGTCAAGCCGTCTGTCATGCTAAATGTCATCGGCAAATATCCTGATGCCAATGAACTTTTGACCCATACAGGGGTGCATTTTCATCATTATCATAAATCAGAGCGAGACGGTCGCAAGATTGGGCATATCACGGTGATGAGTGATGATAATGATAGGGTTGTGGGAGAGGTTGAGAAGTTGTTAGGGTGTGTTAAACCTTTTTAACATTATTTGCAATTTAAAATTTACCACAGCAAGATTTGTAGGGGCGTGTTGCACACGCCCTTGATGCTACGTTAATGTTTAGGGCGTGCACAGCACGCCCCTACGCCGATGTATCATTGAATTTGTGGTAATTTTAGAGTTCTATGGCTATAAAACACCCACCACTTTATCAAATCAAATACCTATGTTTACCGAAATTGACCGCCTAAAATCCACCCTTGACACCCACCGCCCTCTACCGCCCCACCTTGTCAAAAGTCTGGCGGAGGATTTGGCGATACGTTGGACGTACCACAGCAACGCCATTGAGGGCAACACCCTAACCCTGCTTGAAACCAAAGTTGTGCTAGAAGGCATCACGGTGGGCGGTAAGGCATTGCGTGAGCATTTTGAGGCAATCAACCACAAAGAGGCGATTGACTATGTCAATGACTTATGCCAAAAAGGCGAAGTGCTTAGTCAATGGCATATCAAAGCCTTACACAGCCTTGCCCTAAAAAATATTGACAACGACAACGCAGGACGTTATCGCACCGCCAATGTCATCATCACAGGGGCAAACCACACTCCGCCAGAGCATTTTTTGCTTGATGAACGCATGAGCGAGCTTATGGCGTGGTACGAGGCGGACGAGGGGCAACACCCCATAGAAAGGGCGTGCCAGCTGCATACTGATTTTGTCATTATTCACCCTTTTATTGACGGCAATGGTCGCACCGCTCGCCTGCTTCTTAATCTTGAACTTATCAAACACGGCTATCCGCCTTGTGTCATCACGGTGGACAAACGCCTTGCCTATTATGAGGCGATTGATGATTGGGCAACCACAGGCAACCGCCATAAATTTTTGACGTTAATCAAGGATTGTATGACAGAAAGTTTTGCAGTTTATCAAAAATTGTTGGGGTTTTAAAACCATGAACATCTACATAGACGCAGACGCATTACCAACCATTGCCAAAGAACTCATCATCAAAACCGCCAACCGCACAGGCGTTATGGCGACTTTTGTGGCAAACAGCTTTATCAAATTACCGCCGTCCCCACATCTGAATATGGTCGTGGTCGCCCAAGGCTTTGATGTGGCGGACACCCACATCACAGACCACGCCCAAGCAGGGGATTTGGTCATCACAAGCGACATTCCTCTTGCCAATGACGTACTACAAAAAGGGGCAAAAGTCTTGACCGCACGGGGCGAGGAATTCACCATAGACAACATCAAGCCCAAACTCAACGCTCGGGATTTTATGGAGTCGCTTCGTGGCACGGGCGTGCTTGACCCCAAAAGCATGGGCGGACAAAAACCATACAGCGACAAGGACAAAATCGCCTTTGCCAATGGGCTAAATCGGCTTGTGCGTGCATCACCCTAACCGTTTTTCAAAAATCATTTCCTTAAACTTACGCAACGCAAACACCACAAAATTCCCATGCGTTTTTGTCAAAATTTTGGCATAATATCACCATTTACAAGCACCTTTTTACGCATTTTACGCCAAAACTATGATTGAACAATGGAATAAAGAACTCGTCCTACAACGCCTGCTCGCCTTGACTTTGCTTGTTATTTTGATTGTGCTGTGCTTTAAAGTGGTACAATTTTTTATCGTGCCAGCGTTGTGGGCAGGGATTTTGGCGTATGTTACTTTTCCTGTTTATACTTTTTTTCATACCAAAGTCCGCCTAAGCCCCAGTTTTAGTGCGTTTTTGATGACTTTTTGTATCTCGCTCATGATTGGCATTCCGCTGATTGTGGGCGTGTTTTATTTGCAACATGAAGTGGTGAGTTTTGTTGGTACGGCAATTCGCCGACTGCAAGCGGGATATTTGGATTTACCCGGTCAAATCAAGGACTTACCTGTCATCGGGCAGACGATTAAGGACACGCTTTGGGAGATTAACAAAAACCCCGAGGCAACCATGGAGACGGTGCGAGCGTGGGTGCAGTCGCATTTGTATTATGGCAAAATGGCGTTTGATGCGGTGCTAAAAAACCTTGCCAAGCTCGGTATGGCTCTCATGACCCTGTTTTTCTTTTATCGGGACGGCAAAAGTCTGGTTCGTCAAATCCGACAAGCCATGCGAAACATCATCGGCGACCGCATTGACGACTACATCGACTCGGTGGGGGCGACCACGCAGGCGGTGGTGTATGGCATTGGATTGACCGCTTTGGCTCAGGCGATTTTGGCAGGGGTGGGCTATGCTTTTGCCAATGCCCCAAACCCCATTTTGCTCACACTTCTTACCTTTGTCGTGGCACTTATCCCCTTTGGCACACCCTTTGCGTGGGGTGGTGTGGCGGTGTGGCTACTGTCGCAAGGGCATACGGCAGAAGGCATTGGACTTGCTCTGTGGGGGACGCTTGTCATCAGTTGGGTGGACAATCTCATTCGCCCGATTGTGATTAGCGGGGCGACCAAAATTCCCTTTATCATCATCTTTATCGGGGTGCTTGGGGGCTTGACAGCATTTGGTTTTGTGGGGCTATTCATCGGACCTGTGGTGTTGGCGATTGGGCTTGCGGTGTGGCGTGAATGGATAAGCCAACACAAAAATGAGATTTTCTCCCCCAAAGACAGCATTGTCCCTGTGGCGGACGGTAAAGCCTTGCTTGCCGATACCCCAACGCCCAAACCTGTCTTGGATACGAAGAAATTGGAAAGTTAGATGGGTTTTAGATATATAGACAGACTATTTTTTGCACATCTATGCCAAAAAGAACATTCATCAACCATGCCCCAAAATCTAGGCGTTTTTGGGGATTTTTATACCCAAAAATACAGCACAAATCCCACATCTGCCATCAATACGGACACAACCTGTCCACATCATGACTTATTCTGTCCGTAATACTAGGTCAAGCCCCACTCTCGGGTCAATGCCAAGTGCTTGACAATACTGGATAAATTCCACCACATCAAGACGGCGGTCGCCATTTTCTACCCGTTGGACGAACGAATGCGGGCGGTCAAGTCGCTCGGCAAGCGTCCGCATGGGCAAGTTTTGGGTGGTGCGTGCGTCATATAGCCATTCTCGCAACGCAGTCATCTGAGTGGTGTGAATACTTCTAGTCATTACCATGAACTCATGGAAAATAATAGACCTATTTACACCATATTGACGAATTTACCCAAAATAGGTACAATTCATCCATTTTACTTATTGCTTTTTTATCATAAAGTGGTAATATACCAACAATAAGATTACATTTGATAACTCATGAGTAACAAACACGAACGGCTGGCAGACAGATTTGCCGACATTTTTATCCGCCTAAACAGCAATGAGACGCTAAACACCAAGGCACTGGCGGATGAATATGGTGTGTGTGATAAGACCATTCGCCGTGATTTGGCTCGCATGGAGTGCTATCTGCCATTGGTGCGTGAGCGTGGGGTTGTGTCTTTGGATAACTCACGTCGTTTTAACCTAACCCACAAAGAGTTTGGCGAGCTGATTAAGCTCATCGGCATTCATCATCTATTGCCAAATATGGACATTGGCTTTTTAAGGGAGCTTATCAAACAAAAGTCGGACAGCTCATATCATATTCATCATTACGCCCATGAAAACAGTCAAGCATTTGATGAAATGATGAAGCGGTTGGACAGTGCTATCAATAATCGCCAAATCATACACTGCCGTTATGATAATAAAGAACGCACCATTTACCCTTACAAACTGATTTTTAAAGAAGGATTTTGGTATTTGGCAGGTGTGGAAAATGACAAGCTAAAAAGTTATCGGTTAAGTAAGATTGATGATTTGATTATCAGCAAAGAATGCTTTGATAATAATACTGAAATTGACACATTCATCAATAACGATGATAGTATCTGGCTTGGACAAAAAGAAACGGTTGCGATTGTTTGCGTTCATCAAAAAGCAATTTCCTATTTTAGACAAAGACAAATATTATCAAAACAATCTTTGCTATCACAAAAAGACAATGGCGACTGGCTTATACAAAGCACGGTTTGGCATTATGATGAATTATCGCCCATTATACGGTGTTGGATACCATATCTGACCATTTCCGAGCCAAAAGAATGGCAGGATAGGTTGGAGGGTGAGTTAAGGTCTTATTTAGATTAGAATTTATTTTTAACCCTGCTGATTATCAGCATTTTTAAAGGAGTAAAGTTATGCCCTTACCAATTATTGTAGCTGGTGTTGCTAGTGTGGTTGTTAGTGCCGCCACGACTAAAAAAACCTATGATGCCTACCAAGACAGCAAAAAATCTAGAAATATTACAAGAATGGCACAGGCAGAATATGAAAAGACCAAGCTAAGCCTAGAAAACGCTCAGAAGCTCGCTGAACAGAAACTCGCTGATTTAGACAAACTTTATTTTAAAATCGGACAAGACTTTCATGAATTTAGGGAGATTTCCGAGGCTCTAATTGACAAATTGAATCAGGGGAGCCAAAAACATATAGAGATAAAAAATCCAAAAAAGATTGAAATGGAAAAAATTGAGAATATTTCCATGAACTCCGCTGCTTACTTAGGCGGGGTGATGATTTTTGGATTATGGGGAACTTGGATTTTTTTCAATCATGCCAAAGACAATCTACAAAAAGCAAAATCCATTCAGTCCAAGGTTGCACAATTTACTAAAAATACCAACGTAACTCGTACTTATTTAAAAGACTTATCTAACTATCTTGAAGTTATCATAATTAACATCAACGACCTGCATGAGAAATTTAAAGACTACTTGGATATTTTAAAACAAACATCTTCTTTGGTAAAAACCAATCAAGTGAAAATAATAGAACATAAAACAGAGCTTCATCGCAAAATTGAAAATGGTTATGCCCTGGCTGCAATACTAACAGATGTTATGACCACACCCATATTTAAGATTGAAACAAGCAACGGCAAGCCTGTTTATAATGAAGATGGCACTCCTATGTTTCAGCAAGAAGAAGGTGGTCATGCTCTAAATGACAAGCAAATGCAAGCAGTGATGGATCAAGCAGCCTCGGATAGTAAGGAATATACATCATAAAGAACTCAAAACCCGTTGCTCATCGGTCATTTTAATCACATTAAAGTGACCGATGACATCTTATTTGGCAGGTAACAATGACAACAACAGCAAAATTTGATTGGACAGGCGAGCTTAACAAAACCGTTACTCATAGCCTTGTAACCACTTTTGGTTTGGATTTTTTATTATTTGAAGATAAAAAAGGCGGTGATGTGGATACCATTCACAACGTCCGTCAAGGCATATGGGCAACTGATGAAGCTCGTTCTGCCTATGAGAATCGTGGTGATTACAATTCACACGCTTATCATTCGCATGAAAATTATATCAACAAAGGCAGAGAAGATAAGCAAAAATACCAATCGGGCGAATTGCATGATGCCTACCGTAACACCACAATGAAACACGGCGAGAAACGTCATTTAGACCATATTATCTCCGCCAAAGAAATTCATGATGATGCAGGTAGAGTTTTGGCAGGATTGGATGGCTCGGAACTTGCCAATCAAAATAGCAACTTTCAATCCACCTATGACAAAATCAATATTGCCAAAAAACAACATTCTACCGAAAAATTTTTGAATGAAGTTTTGCCAAAAAGTATTAATAATTATGAAGCCAAAATTAAAAACTACGAGCAACAACTGGCAGAACTCCCAAAAGATGCTCACGGTCAAGATGTTTTGGATTTAAAGCAGAATTTACGTCAAGCCAAGGAAGATTTGGAGGCTTTACAAAATATTGATAAAGAAGCCATGATTAAAACTGACAAAAAAGCACGGAGGGAATACAATCATGAAATTGGTATGGCTTATTACACCAGTAGTAAATTTTTTAAAAACACAGGAAAAGCTGCTGCCAATCAGGGATTTCGTATGGGTGTAAGGCAAGCTGTTGGTTTGTTATTGGCGGAGATTTGGTTTGAGTTAAAAGAAGCTCTGCCAAATCTTTTAAGGAAATGTCAAATAAATTTTAGCCTTGAAATGTTTTGGGGGGAACTAAAAAATACCTTAAACAATATTTTTGAAAGGGTAAAATTAAGATTTAAAGATGTGCTAAATACCTTTAAAGACAGTTTTATTGCTGGGGTTTTGTCTAGTATTACCAACACTGTTTTAAATATTTTCTTAACCAGCACCAAATTGATGGGAAAACTTATTCGTGAATCTTGGAATAACTTGGTACAAGTCATCAAACTGTTGGTATTAAATCCTCAAAAGTTGGCATTTGGCGATTTGATGAGAGAGATTGCTCGACTTATTTTTGCAAGCGTTTCTACCATATTGGGCGTTATGCTCCATCAGCATTTGGCGACAGTCTTAACCATACCTTTTGGCACAGAGATTGCCGCTTTTGTCAGTGCATTATTTACAGGTCTTTTGATGGTTGGCACTGCTTATTTTATTGATTATAGTCCCCTTATGAAAAAAGTGTGGGAGTTTTTAAATAATCTTAAAAATAAGTATGATGTCTTTTTAGACCATATGAGAGAGATTAATGCCGAGCTTAATGCTTATGTTGCCAATCTTGCCAAAATAGAGTTTAATCTCAACCCCCAAGAGTTAAGGGATTTATCTAATGCTCTTAGCTATGCCAGCAATGAAACCCAAAAGGGGCAAATCTTAAAAGCTGAGATAGACAGACGTGGCATAGAATTACCCTATGAAATGGGAGATAGTGCCAGCACCATGTCATGGCTACAAAGCAAAGCCAAAAAGCTCCATGGATGATCTTACGCCTTTTCCCTGCACATCTTGTGGCAAATGCTGTCGCCGTGTCAATCTGAGTGAACACACTGCTTATTTAGATCGTGGCGACGGTGTTTGTCGTCATTTTGATGATGACACCAACCTATGTTTGATTTATGATGACCGTCCGCTTATTTGTCAGGTAGAGAATTATTATAAAAAGCATTTAGCCGAACACATCGCTTGGGACGATTTTGTTCAGCTAAACCTACAAATCTGCGAAAAGCTATGATTAGACGACAAGCCCCCCACACGCCATTTCCACCGCCTTGACAATCGCTAATGCTTTTTTATTGGTTTCATCCCACTCTGCCACAGGGTCGGAGTCTGCCACCACGCCTGCCCCTGCTTGGATATGGACTTGCCCGTCTTTTAGTACAGCAGTGCGAATGGCAATGGCGGTATCCATGTTGCCCGCCCAGCCCAAATAACCCACTGCCCCACCAAACACGCTGCGGCGAACAGGCTCCACTTCGTCGATGATTTGCATGGCTCGGATTTTGGGAGCTCCTGACAGCGTGCCTGCTGGGAAAGTTGCACAAAATACGTCTAGGGCGTCCTTATCAGCTGACACCACGCCTTCTACGTTGCTGGCGATGTGCATGACCTGCGAGTAGCGTTCAATAAACATTTTATCGGTTACCTTGACCGTGCCAATGTCGCACACCTTGCCAATATCATTACGCCCTAAGTCAATGAGCATCAGATGTTCAGCGATTTCTTTTTGGTCGGAGAGTAGCTCGGCTTCTAATGCTAAATCTTCTGCCGTATCCATGCCACGACGGCGAGTCCCTGCCAAGGGTCGCACGGTAACTTTGCGCTCATCGCCCACCGCCTCAACGCGAGATAAAATCTCAGGCGATGCCCCTACGATGTGAAACGGCTTATCATTGGCAAGCTCGCCTTGGATAAGAAACAGATAAGGGGACGGATTAAGGTATCTCAACGCCCGATACACCGCGAGCGGGTCGCCACTGTACTCACCTGACAGACGTTGGGCAGGAACAACTTGCATGACGTCCCCTGCCTTAATGTATTCCTTAATGCGGTTTACGTCTGTGCAGAATTTATTTTGTCCTGTCTGTGAGACAAAATGCGGTAGGGGCTGTTTTTTGACGGTCAAATCAGGTTTGTGAGTGAGCAGATTTTCAATAATATCAAGTTGTTTGACCGCTTTTTTATAGCCGTCTTTGGCGTTCACATCGGCATAGACCACGATAGATAGGGTGTGTTCTAGGTTGTCAAATACCACCACAGACGATGATAGGGTAAGCCACATATCAGGCAGAGCCAAAGGGTTGGGCGAATTTGACACGCCCACAGACGGCTCAATCACTCGTATCATGTCATAACCAAAATAGCCTACCAATCCGCCACTAAATGCAGGTAGCTCGGACATTTCGTTTTGGCATGGGGTTTTATATTCTGCCATAAAGGTACGGATAAAATCAAATGGGTCGGTGTCGTGCGTGGTCGTCTCGTCCTTGCGAATGTCCTTTACCACCACTTTACCGTCATGATACTCGATGACAATGTCCGAACCCAGTCCAATCATGGAATATCTCGCCCAACGTTCACCCCCCACAACCGATTCAAATAAATAAGCAGACGCAAAAAATTTACGCAAATTGGCAAATACTGACACGGGCGTGGCATCGTCCATAAGGCGTTTTTTGATGAGAGGAATGTGCGTGTAGCCTTGTTCGGCAAGCGTACAAAATTCAGATAAGGATAACATAAAAAGCCCCAAAAATCGTTTGGATTATTATAACCTAAAAAATTATTATAAACTAAAAAACCACACGACAAAAGACAATTAAAATCATCCAAATTCACCCATCACCCTACTTAGCACTAAGCCTTGGTACAAAATTCATTTAACAGCCATCATCAAATCAAACCACTCACTACTGCCGACTGATACAGGCGTTTGGCACGACTGCCTGTCCCACAAAAAATCATGACAGGTTGGGGTAAATCAGACAACAAACGGGCAAACGCTTCAACCGTCTCCAAATGCAAACTCTCTCCATCCACAGGCAGATGACGATAGGACAAGCCAACCTGCTCGGCACTTTGGCACAGCTCGGCAGTCTTGGGCTGACCTGCCATCTCATCATCAAAACGCAAATTTATCAAACTCTTAAAACCCAGCTCGGACAAGGCTTGACATTGACAAGGGTGGATTTGTTTATACAATGTGATGTTCGTGTGCATGTGAGCCCCCATATTTGGTGATTTATAATAAGACTTATCTTACCCAAAAACAGGCGGGCATTCAATGCCATTTTGACATAAGCTTATGAAAAATATTAAAATTTGGGAGATTTTTAAAAATTTTAGAACAAGGAATGTAAAATTGATTAAAATTTAATCAGACTATTTCCAATTTTCCAATTTTCCA
>NZ_MXAN01000006.1:0-21078 GCF_002027545.1 Moraxella lacunata | reverse complement strand
TTTCCAATTTTCCAATTTTCCAAAGATTATCAGCGGATTTGGCAAGTTGTCAAGTGTTTTTTAAGGTGTTTACCGCCATACCTGTACTTAAAAACACCTGACCGCTTAGTGTTGTGATGACAGGGGTGTGCATGAGAGCGTCCATGACAGGCCCTTTGATTTCGGTAAAGTGTAATTGCTTGTCGTCCATGATGAGCGTGCGGTTAAAGTCGGCAAGCATTTCTTGGGCGGATAAATCCACGTGATTGACCGCCGTCATGATGATGACGATGTGGCGAGCGGTAGGATACTCACGACAGATGTCATCTAGGGCGGTGCGGACGGTGGCGACATTGCCAAAATACAGGCTCTCATCAATGCGAATGAGTATGATATTTTCAAAAGTTTGTGCCTGATGGCGACAAATGTTACGAAAATGTTCACTGTCTGCTATCTGCCCCACAACCGCCACATGTGCACGGTGCGAGCGATAAATAATCAGAGCAAAACTGACCAAAAGCCCTGTAATAAGTCCAACATTTAACCCAAAGCCCACACATGCCACAAAGGTCATGGCAAGGGTTAGAGCTTCATTTTTGTCTTGGGTATAGGCAATCTTAAAACTTGTTACATCGATCATGGCAATGGCGGAGGTGATGATGATGGCAGAGAGTACCGCATAGGGTAGCCCCGTGATGAATTGCCCCAAAAATAACGCAATAATCAGCACTCCCACAGCACAGATAATGGATGATAGGGGGGTGTTTGCTCCGAGTGCAACATTTAAACTGGTGCGAGAGATGCCACCTGAGACAGCAAATCCACCAAAAAATGAACTTGCGATATTGGCAAGCCCCAACCCTTTTAGTTCATGGTTGGGAGTAAATGATTCTTGGCGGATGCGTGCCAAATTACCTGCCACACTGGCACTGGATATAAAGGCAATGAGTGCAATAAGTAAGGCTGATGGCAATAATGTGATGATGATGTCCAAATCTACCACAGGCAAGGCAGGCAAAGGTAGGTGTGTAGGTAAAGAGATGAGTGTGGCAATACCCAAATTAGCAAAACCATAATGGCGAGCGATGATGATACTTAGAGCAACGAGTATCACAATAAAAAAACGAGTGATGTGAGCATGAGAGGACTTAGGCAGCAGGCGATACAGCACGCCGTGCATGAGCGTGGGGCGATAGCGATTTATAAGTAGCAGTCCCAATGCCCCCAGCCCCAATACAGCAGTTGGCAGATGAAATAATCGCCCCTGCCCTACCATCTTAGTCATCATCTCTATCAATCCACTACCTGATAATGGCATGCCAATTAAGTGCTTTAACTGCCCCAAAATAATCAGCACAGATGCCCCACTAATAAAGCCACTGGTTACGCCACGACTAACAAACTGCATGATCCAGCCCAAACGTATCACATGGGCGAGCATGAGTAGCACACCAACCATCAAAGCGAGCGTTATCGCCATTTGCTGATATTGCAAACTGCCCAACTCATAAGATGACAATGCCCCTGCTGTCATGATGGCGGTAATGGCAACAGGGCCTACGGCATTGACCGAGCTTGACCCCACATAGGCATATACCAGTGTTGGCACAATGGCACTATATAGACCCATGACAGGGGGCAGCCCTGCCAACAAGGCATAGCCCAAACTTTGGGGGATGACCAGCACCGCCATCATCAGCCCCGTACCAAGCTCAGGCAAGATACGCTTTGGCTCTGCCAACAATGGAACTAACCATGTGGGCATGAGAGTGATGGAGAGTCGCTTCATGAATGTCATATTTTATTTTCCATATTTGTATTTGATTGATGGTTTATTTGGTTTTATCAATCAAACAGACGTGTATTTGTGAGTATTTATGGGTATTTGGTGATTGTTGCGTCCAATTAGACCTGCCCTACCATCAGATTTGACATACACAAAATGGCAGACCCGTACGCCCAAACAAATCCAATCACACCCAACTTTAATGACTTAATGAGCCTCCTCCCAATTGTTACCCACACCCACCTCCACAACAAGCGGTACAGTAAACGCCACATCCCAGCCTAACTCTTTGGCGGTATCGGTCAGCACGTTTTGCATGGCAGTTTTGATAATCTCACCCATCTCATCTGCCTTATCACTGTCCACTTCAAACACCAATTCATCATGCACTTGGAGCATAAGTTTGGCATGGTCTTTGGGCAGGATTTTATCCACGGCTATCATGGCAAGTTTGATGATTTCGGCGGCAGAGCCTTGTAAGGGGGCGTTAATGCTTGCTCGCTCCGCCCCTTGTCGTATCATGGTGTTTGATGAGTTGATATCAGGGGCGTAGAGCTTACGTCCCAAAATGGTGGTAACATAACCTGTTGATTTCACGTAACTTTTGGTATTTTCCATGTAGTCATGTATGGCAGGATAACGGGCAAAATACCGCTTGATGTAGTCCTTTGCCACACCATTTTCTACGCCCAGCTGTTTGGCAAGCCCAAACACGCCCATGCCGTATAGCAACCCAAAATTGACCGCCTTTGCCGAACGTCTCTCGTTTGGCGTTACGTCCGCCAAGTCTTTACCCATAATCTCGGCGGCGGTGGCGGTGTGAATGTCTAGGTTGTTTTTAAAGGCGTTAATCAAACTCTCATCGCCACTAAAATGAGCCATGAGCCGCAGCTCAATCTGCGAATAGTCCGCCGCCATAATCACACGCCCTGTCGGTGCAATAAAGGCTTCACGAATGAGTCGCCCTGTGTCGGTGCGAATGGGGATATTTTGTAGGTTGGGGTCTGATGACGACAGTCGCCCCGTACTCGTCAAGGCTTGGTGGTAGCTGGTATGCACTCGCCCCTGTTTGTCGGCGACTTTGGCAAGAGCGTCCGTGTAGGTGCTTTTGAGCTTGGAGAGACTTCTATGTTCTAGCACCACGTCCACAAGCGGGTGGTCAATCTTGGCAAGCACCGCCTCGGATGTGGAATATTGTCCTGTTTTGGTTTTTTTACCGCCTAATATGCCTAGTTTGTCAAACAAAATCTCGCCAAGCTGTTTTGGGCTTGCCACGTTAAAGGTCTCGCCCGCCAATTCAAACGCCTTTTGTTCTAACTGGCTGATTTGATTGTCAAAAGCAAGCGACAATTTACCCAAAAATTCAGTTTTTATCAAAATGCCGTCATGCTCCATTTGGGCTAGGATTTGGGCGGTAGGGATTTCTAATTGGTGCAACAGGCTATTGGCATTAGTATCTTTTTGCAAATACTCGTCAAACACACTAAACAAACGATACGTAATGTCCGCATCTTCGCACGCATAGTCGCTTGCCTTATCCATGTCCACTTTATCAAAGCTAAGCTGTTTTGCCCCTTTGCCTGCCACGTCTTCAAAGGTGGTGGTAGTTACGCCCAGATAGTGGCGTGCCAAATCGTCCATATTATGCCGTGTTGCCACACCGTTAATCACATAACTGGCGAGCATTGTGTCCATATGCCAATTATTTAATTCAATGCCATATTTTTTAAAAATATGACTGTCGTATTTAATGTGCTGTCCGATTTTGCCGATATTGGGGTTTTGTAAAATGGGTTTTAATTCATTTAAAACAAAGTCTCTATCTAATTGGTTATCCAATAAAATATCAAAATCGCCCGTATGCCCCACAGGGATATAATAGCCTTCATAATTGGTTGTAGCGATAGATACCCCAACCAACTCTGCTTTTTGCCAATCAATGCTGGTCGTCTCAGTATCAATGGCAAAATAAGGCACATTCTTTAATTTATCAATAAACTTATGAAATTCATCAAGGCTATTTATGGTTTTATAAGTACCTTGTTTAATGGGTAAGGGTTTAACAGATAATTCATCGCTGTTATCAGCCAAATTATCATCAAAAGGATTGTTTAATTCATTATCGGTATTGTCATTATTAAATAAATCATTGGTAACGGATGGCTCTGTCATTGTTAATAATGCCAACTGTTCTGCCATTTCTTTTTTAAATTCTAATGTCTTAAATAACTCATATAACGCTTTGGCACGTTTTATTTGTGTCTCTTTGTCATTGTCTAATCTTAATTCGTCAAATGAAATGGGTAATTGTAAATCGGTAACAATCGTGGCAAGGGTACGATTTAGGGGAATCTCATCTTGATGTTCAGCAATTTTTTGTCCAACCATACCTTTGATATTGGCAAGATTTGCCAAAATGCCGTCAATGTCGCCATACTCACCAAGGAGTTTGCTTGCTGTCTTTGCACCCACTTTGGGAATACCTGCAATGCCATCTGATGAATCGCCCATGAGTGTGAGATAATCGGCAATTTGGGTGTTGTGTACGCCAAATTTGTCAAACACGCCTGCCACGTCTGTGATTTTATCTTTAAAGCTGTCTTCTAAAATCACACAGTCATTGACAAGCTGTGCCATGTCCTTGTCGCCTGTGGAGATGACAACAGGGTAGCCCTGCATACAGGCGTTACGAGCAAGTGTGCCAATGATGTCATCTGCTTCAAAACCATCAATTTTAATAAGAGCAATGCCCAACTTTTCAATCAACTCATGAATGTAGGGAATTTGTACTTGTAAATCCTCATCCATGGGCGGACGATGGGCTTTATAAAGGTCCGATAATTTATGGCGAAAAGTTGGGGCTTTTGTGTCAAAAGCGACCGCCATGTGGGTAGGGTTGTACTTTTTCATGAGTTTACCCAAAGCATTTAGCACGCCACGAGTGGCGTTGGTGGGCAAGCCGTCTTGGTTGGACAAGGGGGGCAAGCCGTGAAAACAGCGAAATAGGTAATATGAACCATCCACCAAAATCACAGGCGGACGATTGTTGTCAATGCCAGATGTATCAAATTTGGCAAGGTTGGGAATGCTGGTGTAGGTCATGGTATGTTTTAGTAAGAATTTAAGATGACGCCAAAATGGCTAAACTAGGAGTAATCTGCCCACAAGATATCTTAATATCATCTGATATCACAGAATTTAGCGATGATTTATTTGTATTCGGTACACTCTACCTCTTCATCCACACAAAACATTTCATGGTGTTTGGCTCGGCATTGTTTAAGCACGTCCAAATGAGCCCTGCCACGACTGGCATTTTCAGAGCGATAGGTGTTGGTAAAGGCTTTGACCTTGCAAACGTGACGTACTCCCCTCCCTAAGGGAGGGGCTTCCTCCAGCGAGCGTATCACGTCCGATACGGAGAATGTTCTTAGCTGCATTGACATCTCTGTCGTGCGTGGTGTTACAAGCACCACAAGTCCATTCTCTTATTGCCAAACCTGCTCTACCTCTGGGACTGTTGTTAGTAATGGCACCACAACACGAACAGGTTTGGGTTGTAAAATGTTCATCCACTTCTTCATACAGACAACCTGCATGCTTGCACTTATAATCTAGCTGTCGTTTAAGTTCATACCAACTTGCGTCGTAAACCGATTTAGCCAGTTTGCTTGATGTGAATGTTTTTGAATTTAATTTACCAATCACAATCAAAGCATTTTGTTTGACCAGTTTGCTTGTAATTTGCTTGTAAATTGATGAATGGCGTTTAATCGTGAATTTTTAATTTTGGCATGTTTGGCATGCATGTATGGTTTTAACTTGCTTTTTCTTGTTGGCTCTTTGGGCTTTGGCTAGTTTATTTGCGTATTTTTGGGTGAATTTGGTGATTAGTTTATCACCATTGCTTGTTGTTACGCTATCTTTACAGCCTAAATCAAGACCTACAGAGTTTGTACCGCATTGTACCTTTTTAAATTGTTTTCGGCTTTTGGCGTGGGTTTCGTTAATGGCTTGGATGGTTTGGGAATGTAAGCCTAACAGCTCGCCACTGCCTTTGGTGTAGTCGTTTAAATCATAGGCAGATAAGAATTTGCCTGTACGCTGTAGGTATTTATAACTTAACTCATTAACATAATTCCATACAAAATTCACCGAACTTGCTAATTTTTCAAGTTGCTTTATTTTACTGTCATATATGCGTAGTTTGAGTGTTTTCATAGGTTTTGGTATGATTTTATTATTTTAATTATACATTGGTCTAATTTTATGTCAAGCCCTAAAATAGAGTTAAGATGGGGTCACCAAGTTATTTTGCAGGCAGTTGTGGCGGCGCACCGATTGAGATTATTAGACAGTATATTGAACATGAGTGTCGCTGACACGCAAGGACACCACATTAGGGTTTCCATGTCGCCTTATCCCCACTGCCTAAGTCGCAGGTTTACGGCGGTGGGGATAAAAAAGCATTCAATTTTGAAACACTGTCCAAATCTTACTTTTGGGTATGTTTCATTGATGAATGCTTTTTGTGGCAAAATACCAATACCAATACCAATGGGCTTTTACATGCGATTAGTATTTACGTACGGTACGTGCTTGCTCACGCCATACTTTTTTCTTGTAACGCTTGACCGCAGCGGCTTTTTTACGCTTACGCTCTTGGGTTGGTTTTTCGTAGAATTCTTTTTTGCGTACATCAGCCAAAACGCCTGCTTTTTCACAAGCACGTTTAAAGCGACGAATGGCAATGTCAACAGGTTCGTTTTCTTTGACCTTTACAGAAGGCATGGGTTACTCCGATTATCAAGACAGCTAAGGCATCAATTTGGCTGTATGTTATAATTAGCTGGTACGGTCTTGGCGTAGGCATCAGCTCAAATTGGAACAAGGTGTTTTTACAAAACCTGCCCATTATAACAAATATCCACCATAAATACAAGCGTTCATGTCTTAATTTTCTTAAATAACACCACCCCCATCAGGGCAACACAACCAGCAATAAAACCCACCATGCCATGATAAATCATCTGGGTCAGACCAGCAAACACCCCCGATAAATGTGATAAATGCTCGGCTTGATGATGAAGCATGTCCACACCATGCACCAAAATGCCACCACCAACCAAAAACATGGCAAGCGTGCCTGCAACAGACAAGAATTTCATCAGCAAAGGGGCAAAACCAAGCAACCAATTGCCCATTTTTTGTTTGATTGGGTCAGGTTGTGCCACCCAGTGCATCCCCACATCATCCATCTTGACAATCACCGCCACCAGTCCGTACACGCCCACCGTCATCACAACAGCAATGGCAGAAAGTGCCAACGCTTTGGACATAAATGTTGTCTGTGTCATTGTTCCAAGCGAGATGACCACAATCTCTGCCGATAAGATAAAGTCAGTAGCGATTGCCCCTTTGACTTTACCTCTCTCCAATGCCACCAAATCCTCATCATTGGCGTTGGCTTTTAGATGTGCCTCATGAATTTTCTCACCATCTGACTCATGGGGCAAGAGTTTGGGGGCAAATTTATGAATGACTTTTTCAGAACCTTCATAACACAAAAATAAGCCTCCAATCATCAACAAAGGTGTAATAAGCCATGCTGCCATCGCACTCATGCCAAGAGCAGCAGGGACAAGGATGCACTTATTGATAAATGACCCTTTTGCCACCGCCCACACCACCGCAAGCTCACGGTCAGCACGCACGCCCGTTACCTGCTGAGCGTTTAATGCCAAATCATCACCCAATACGCCCGCTGTTTTTTTGGCGGCGACTTTGGTCAGCACCGAGACATCATCTAGCACCGTTGCGATATCATCTAATAGTATAAGTAAACTGCCTGCCATGTTTGCCCCAGTTTTAGTCCAATTTATAAATATGGTGTTGAAAAAGAGCTATTTTAACACAACAACGTGAATATTTTTTGATAATCAGCACCCAATCATCCCATCCAACGCATCATCTACCACACTAGGGATTTGCAAAAACCAAAAGTGAGTAAAATGGTGCGTAAAATAATGAGTATTCTGCTTTTTATTTGAAGATTTTCATGAAAAATGCACATGATAAATACAAAAGACAAGCACATCCTAGTAAAACATGGCAAAATTTGGTATAATGAACCATTTTTCCTTATTATCATTATCGTTTATCATCATGACCATCAAACTTCACCCATCTATCACCCCAACCCCATCTATCGCCCTAACGCTCATCATGACCGCCTTACTGCTTGTTGGATGCAACCAAAACAGCAGTACCAACACAGACAATACAACAGCCACCTCAGACCAAACCCAAGGGGCAAATGCCGAGCCAATAAACAATGCCCCTGCCCACAATGATGACCCCAATCATCAGCCCGATGTCGCCCTTGCCCTACAAAACAACCTAAACAACTCAGGTCTAAACGCTCAGGTTCAATCTGTCATTTTAACTGACATGCCTGAGATGTATTGGGCGACTTTGGATGGTTTTTCACCATTTTTTGTTGATAAAACAGGTACTTATGTCATACAAGGTGCGGTCATGAAATTGGGCGATGGCGGACCTGTGGACATCAGCAGTGCCATGATGTCAAAGGCGGCCGTCTCTGAACTACAAGCCGTGGACAAATCCGAGATGATTGTATTCCCTGCCAAAGGCGAAACCAAAGCATCCATCTATGTGTTTTCAGACCCTACCTGCCATTATTGTCAGCTCCTACATAAAGAGATTGACCAAACCAACGCCGCTGGCATTGAAGTGCGTTATTTAGCATGGCCTCGTGGTGATTCTATGGTTGGACTCACAGAACGTGTATGGTGCAGCAGCGACCGTCAAGCCGCTCTAACCGATGCCAAAAAAGGCAAAAATATCACTGCTTCAAGCTGTGATAATCCTGTACGCAACCACATGGCACTGGGTCAGAGATTAGGTGTATCAGGCACGCCTGCCATCTTTGCTGAAAATGGACAACAGCTTGGGGGCTATCTACCATCGGCTGAGCTTGCCAAACAAGCCATTAATAATCGTTGATGGTTAATTTATAAATAACAAACAAAAAGGGCTGAGTTTAGCCCTTTTTCCGCTATTGATTAACCATATTTTGGATGGATTCGTAGGGGCAAATTGCAATTTGCCCTATATAAAATATTGATTTTTGGGCATGTGTTCGCCCTTACGTATCCACATTTAAGAACAGGGCATGTTGAACAATACCATCCTTTTTATAAATTTTAAAAATAAATCACCCCACCCATCACATCCCACCACCTGTTACAATTTTTACAAAAATTTTTGACAAAACCCATAAAAATTTTTACAAACCCCTAGCATAAGCCATGAACTTATGATAAGTTAAGCAGTTCGGTTTTACCGTCAATTTTTATTATAGATAACCAGTTGGGGCATTCATGAAAGATAAAATTAACATTGCGGTTTTGGGTCTGGGCACAGTTGGTACAGGCGTGGTCAACCTGCTAAAAGATAACGCCGTTGAGCTGTCTCGCCGTAGCGGTCATGACATCTGCATCACTCATGTCGGCACAAGACGGCAGCGAGATGACATTGACCCTGCCATCAAACAAAGCGATGATTTGATGGCAATCGCTGCCGATGATGATGTGGACATCGTCATCGAAGTGATTGGTGGCATGACTGTCGCCAAAGACATCATCATTCACGCCATCAAGCACAAAAAACACGTTGTTACCGCCAACAAAGCCTTACTTGCTGAGCATGGCAATGAGATTTTTGGGCTTGCCGAAGAGCATGGTGTGCAGGTGCGTTATGAAGCGGCGGTGGCAGGTGGCATCCCCATCATCAAAATCATCCGTGAAGCCCTAGCCGCCAACAAAGTGGACTGGGTGGCAGGCATCATCAATGGTACGGGCAACTTTATCCTAACTGAAATGCAACAAAAAAACCGTCGTTTTGGCGACGTACTAAAAGAAGCCCAAGCCCTAGGCTATGCCGAAGCTGACCCCACCTTTGATGTTGAGGGTATTGATGCCGCCCACAAGCTGTCCTTGTTGGCATCGATTGCCTTTGGCATTCCTTTGCAGTTTAACAAAGTGTACTGTGAAGGCATCACCAAAATTAACCTACAAGACGTGGTCTACGCCAAAGAGCTTGGCTACACCATCAAGCATCTCGGCTTTGCGTTTCGTCGTGAACACGGCTTTGAGCTACGTGTCCATCCCACGCTCATCCCCAACAGCACCCTACTTGCCAATGTCAATGGCGTAAAAAATGCCGTCATGGTAGATGCTCACCCGCTGGGGCAGTCGTTGTATTATGGCGATGGTGCAGGAGCAGGGGCAACAGCATCGGCAGTCATGGCGGATGTCATGGACTTGATTTATGTCATCAATGCCAACACCCCAAGCGACGTACCACATCTGGCGTTCGTCCCCGAAGAACTGTCCGACACTCGCATCCTATCTAGCGACGAGATGACCTGTGGCTACTATCTGCGCTTGACGGTCAAAGATGAGCTGGGCGTACTGGCTGACACCACTCGTATTTTGAGTGAAAACGGCATTAATATTGACGCCATCATGCAACGTGACGCCCACAAATCAGGGCTGGTGCCTGTCATCATCTTGACCTTGCCTGTACTTGAATCACAGATGAACAAAGCCATCAAAGAGATAGAAGCCCTTGGGGCGGTCACCGAGCCTGTGGTGCGTATCCGCCTAGAAAGCTTGGAATAATAAAGCCAAACCACAAATGGCAGAGTGCAAGATTATAAATTGTCAATTCCCTACCATTTGTGGCATAATAGCGTTATTTGAATAGTCATCCGTTAGGAGTTCTCATGAAAGCCAAATTATTTACCGCCATCATCAGCACCAGCCTATTACTTAGTGCCTGCGGGGGTCATAACAACCCAAAAGCCGTGGACAAACTAGAAGAAGCCGAAGCCAATGCCATCGCCAATGCCCCAAAAGCCGAAGAAGTGAGATTTGACGACCACGGACAGCCTACGATGGGTGGTGTTGGCGGAGCGACAGATGGAGCGGTCTCCCCGACCACGGCGGAGCCTACCCTATCCGAAGCAGAGCCATCAAGTGCCGAGCCAGCAGAACCTGTGGCGACCGCCGAAGCTCCCCAAGCTGATACCACTGCCAAGACTGAGCAATAACAACCACAAAAAATACCGCCTGTCATTGCCAAGCGGTATTTTTATATCCAGACCCTAATGCCTTTGTTCCACCACGAGCGAATCTATGCCATTACTACTTAATCTTCTGCTGGCAGAGAGTGCTTCTTCCTTGGAATTCATCGTGTTGGAGATGACCTGATACAGCTCCATGCCGTCATCCACACGCTTGATGACCCGAGCATCGACACCCGACATCATGACTTCGGCTCGCATGCGGTCAGCTTCATCAGGGCTGTCATAACTACGAATCTGCAAGATATAGCTGTTATTGACTGCCGTGATATTGATATTGCCCCCTGCACCGTTTGCCCTATCGTCATCTGCCCCATCATAGGTCAGCTCTTCTTCGGTAATGACCACAGCATCTGCCTGCCCTGACGGCACGCCATCTTGTCTGGGTCTGGTCGCATCGTTTTGCTCAGACGTGACCACCGCATCAGGCTTGGTCGTCGCTTGGTCGTCGCTTGGCTCCACGCTCTTAGTGCCCGTCATACTCTCCCCTGTTTGAAATTCACGGGTCGGCAAGACTTCATAAAACTCAAAATCATTAGACTCATCTGTTTGGGGCAACGGCTCAACCTTGACAGGTGGATTGACTTCCACATCGGTCTTAAAGCCATCAAACAAAGGTGATAGGTACAAGAAAAGTCCTATCATGACAGCAATCACCGCCCCCACGAACATCCAAAGCAGGCTAATAAGCCCTGATGACGTGCGAACCTTTTGTTCACGACTGACTGGTTTATCATAAGGTCTTTGGGGCATAGAATACCTTTTATGGTTGTTTGTGATTGGCTAGGGCGTGCCTGCCTTTTATAACACTATTTACAATTTAAAAATTTTTAGAAAAACCTAATCGTTTTTGCATAAAAAATGACATCCGACTACTTAATTTAAAAAGTTAAGTAAAAATCTTAGAGCTTACCCAGTTAAGCGGTCGGATTGTTTTTCATAACAAAAACTTGTCTGATAGAAAACTCATAGCCTTTGTTTTTCCTTGAAAAACGGGCGCTTCCCCTGCTTTTTTAGATAGGCATTTTTCATTGCAAATACAAAAGGTAGGCACGCCCTATTTGTTTTTTGGAAAATACTTTTAGTATAATCATTTTTTTTAAAAATTTTTATAAAAATATTGTAACATTTTTTAACGCCACATCACACAGGATGGCTTTTGTTGTTTAGGGCATATCTACCCTTGATGGTATGTTTGTGCTTTAAAAAGATTTTAGGGCGTGCCTGCCCTTTATAACACTATTTACAATATAGAAATATTTTATAAATAAACTAATCGTTTTTGCATGAAAAATGGCTAAATCTTGTGGCTCGAAGTCAAAAGCTCGTTTGATAGAACGACTATCAAACTTCACTTTTTCCTTGAAAAACGTGCGATTTTTCGTGATTTTCATTGCAAATACAAAAGGCAGGCACGCCCTAGAAATAAAAGATGTTTTTGTGTCAACAACTTATCATTACCCAAGGGCGAATCTTGATAAGTTCACCTGACATTTTTCCAAAAAAAATCACCCAAAATCCAAAAGCTGATAAACTTTTGGATTTTGGGCAAACCATGCCACAAGACATCTTAACAGGATATTAGGGCGTTTTTATTTTACGCCTTTAACTGGCGTTCCATCTCATCAAACTCGCCCATAATCTTGGCATTGGGTGGCGGGGTCAAAAGTGAGACAACCACAGTCGTGATGGCACTGAGCACAAAACCGGGCATAATGGAATAAATGGCATCATTGGCAGGCTGTCCGCCAATCGTAATGTCCCCATACACCCAAATAATGACAGTCAATGCCCCGACAATCATGCCTGCCAACGCCCCTTGGTAGTTCATGCGCCTCCACACGAGCGAGAGCAGCACCAAAGGACCAAACGCCGCCCCAAAGCCTGCCCACGCGTGCGACACCATCTTTAACACCGAGTTGTCTTTGTCCCCCGCCAGCATAATCCCAAGCATCGCCACCAGCACCACCGAGATACGTCCGACCATGATTTGGCGGGATTCGGATGCTTCTTTGTCCAAAAACAGCTTGTACACATCACGGGTGAGCGAACTTGACACCACCAGTAGCTGACTAGAAATGGTACTCATAATCGCCGCCAATATCGCTGCCAGCAAAAAGCCACCGATGAGCGGATGGAACAAAAGCTGTGAGAACACCAAGAAAATCGTCTCAGGGTCATCTAGGCTCATGCCCTTGTTATGGATATATGCCACACCCGACACACCAACGAGTAATGCTCCAATCAAGCTCAATATCATCCAGCCCATACCAATACCACACGCCACCGGCACGTCCTTGACCGAGCGAATCGCCATAAACCGCACGATGATGTGTGGCTGTCCAAAATAGCCCAGACCCCACGCTGCCAGCGATATCGCTCCCATGACACTCACGCCATTCATGATGTTAAACAGCTCAGGATTCACAGAACGTGCCACGTCCATGCCAGCACTGACACCACCGATTTCATTAAAGGCGACAAACGGCACCAGTAGCATGGCGATGAGCATGATCACCCCTTGGACGAAGTCAGTCAAGGACACCGCCAAAAATCCGCCAAAGAGCGTATACGCCACGACCACGCCTGCCGTCACCCACAGACCCAAACTATAATCAAGCCCGAGCGAGCTTTCAAAAAGCTTGCCACCACCGACCAGACTTGCCGCCGTATAGACCGTAAAGAATATAATCACCACGATGGCAGAGACCATGCGGAGTAGGTGCGTTTTGTCATCAAAGCGATTGGCAAAAAAGTCAGGCAAAGTAATGGCATTACCTGCCACCTCGGTATACACACGCAGACGTGGAGCAACAAGCAGATAGTTGGCAAATGCCCCGACCGTCAGCCCCCCTGCTATCCATAAGCTTACAATGCCTGATGCATACATATAACCAGGCAACCCCAGCAGTAGCCAGCCCGACATATCAGACGCCCCCGCCGAGAGTGCCGTTACCGCAGGCGATAAGTTACGCCCACCCAGCATGTAGCCTTCAACGTCTTTTTTTTGTTTAAAGTAGGCGTACACACCGATGGCAATCATGCCCAAAAAATAAATCGACAGCGAAATCCATACGCCTGCCCCACCTGTTGTCACAGCATCCATGACACACTCCTTACATTATTTAACAAGTTTAACAAAAAGTAACAAGTGATTATAACAAAATTAAATTCATTTGCAAATGGGGATACTTTATAAAAACACTTGTTATTTTTTATCACATTATCACACATCTAACAAATCCATTGGCTGATTTGCAAAAAACCCTTGTCATATCGCCCAAACTGGCTTATAATAGTTCGCTATTTTGCAAATTCTTTTGCACTTTTTTGTATGATGATTGGTCGAAAATCATCATTTTTGTAGCCTTTTAATATAGGAAATCCTTATGAGCTATACTCTAACTACGGTAGCACGTGCTACCGATGAGCAGGGCAAAGGTTCGAGCCGCCGCCTGCGTAAAGCCAACCTAATCCCTGCCATCGTATATGGCGGTGATGCCAAGCCACTGTCTGTAAGCGTCAAGCTAAATGAATTAGTAAAAGCCATCCAAGATGAGAGCTTCTTTTCAAGCGTAACCACACTGGCACTAGATGGCAGCGAAAACGAAGAAGTTATCATTAAAGCCTTACAACGCCATCCTTCAAAAGGCACGCCACTACATGTGGACTTCCAACGTGTTGTTCGTGGTCAAACCATGCACTTTACTGTGCCTGTACACTTCACTGGCACCGCTAAGGGCGTAAAATCTGGTGGTATCCTACAAACCAACGTAACCGAGCTACACATCAACTGCTTGCCACGCCAACTGCCAGAAGCCATCGAAGTGGACGTGACCGACCTAGAAATCGGTGACCTACTACGTTTCTCTGACATCAAACTTGCCGATGGCATTACCATCGTTGAGCTTGACAGCAATGCCACCGACCGTGTCGTGGTTAGCGTACAAGCACCGACTGTTTCTGCTGACAGTGAAGAGAGCACAAGCGAAGAGAGCACAGACACTGAATAAGTCATCAATCTCAACAAAAGCCAATGGGTCATCTATTGGCTTTTTGTTTATTTCATCATCTATGGGGCAATCATGATAAAACTCATCGTCGGTTTGGGCAATGTCGGTGCAGAATACAAAGACACTCGCCATAATGCAGGCTTTTGGTTTGCGGACGCTTTGTGCGACAAATTTGGCATCACGCTCACTCATGACAAAAAATTCCATGGCAGTGTCGGGCGTGGCACGATATACGGACAAGATGTCCGCCTGCTGACCCCTGACACCTTCATGAACCGCTCAGGAATGGCGGTCGCCCCCTTTGCCAAATTCTATAACATCGCCCCCCATGAGATACTCATCGCTCATGATGAGCTTGACATCTCGGCAGGGAGTCTACGCCTAAAAAAGGGGGGCGGACATGGTGGGCATAACGGCTTAAAGGACATCGTCCCCCACATCGGAGCGGACTTTTGGCGACTGCGTGTGGGTATCGGCAGACCTGCTCACTCATCCATGGTCAGTGGTTGGGTGCTGTCAAAACCCATGTCCGATGACCGTGTCAATATAGATAGAGCGATAGAGTGTGGCATGAATGCCTTGGAGTTACTCATCAAAGGCGATGAACAAAAGGCGATTAGCCTTGCCAATGGGTTTAAACTACCAACATGAGTGCCTTTGCCCATTTATTCGCCCAGCCCGTCCGTTTGCTTGCCCCAATGGAAGGCTTGACCGACCCACTCATGAGACAGATTTTGACACAGATTGCTCACGATTTGGGTCGCCCTTATGATTGGTCGGTGAGCGAATTTATCCGTGTCACCCATTATCCCCTGCCCGCCCATGTGTTTTATAAATATGTGCCAGAGCTACACACAAACGGCAAGACGACAAGTGGTACGCCCATTCATGTTCAGCTACTTGGCAACAATCCTGAGACCATGAGCCAAAGTGCCGTTACGGCGGTGTCACTTGGGGCGTGTGCGATTGACCTAAACTTCGGCTGTCCTGCCAAAACAGTCAATAACCACAAAGGCGGTTCGGTACTGCTTGATGAACCTGATACATTGCACGCCATCATCTCTGCCGTGCGTGGAGCTGCACCTGCCCATATCCCCGTATCGGCAAAAATCCGCCTAGGCTATACTGACATGGATAAAATGCACGACATCGGGCAGGCGGTCAAGTCCGCCAACGCAAGCTGGCTGACCATTCACGCACGCACCAAAGTGCAAGGCTACAAGCCCCCTGCTTATTGGGACAAAATCGCCCCCTTTACCGAGCTTGGCTTGCCCATCATTGCCAATGGCGAGATTTGGAACGCTACTCATGCCCACGACTGCATCAGTCAGGCAAACACACCGCACTTGATGCTTGGGCGTGGGGCGGTAACTCGCCCAGACCTTGTGGCAAGTATTGAAAACACGGACAAAACCTTGACATGGGCGGACTTAGTCCCCCACCAAATCGCTTTTTTGAATGACACCACCGACAACCAAAGCGGACTGATTGGGCGTTACAAACAATGGCTTGGCATGCTCACCAAAGGCTATGATGAAGCGGATAGGCTGTGGAATGTTGTCAAAAAAGAAAAGGGCAAAGCACAAATTATTTCGCATTTATCCCAATCAGTGCTTACTTAGCTGACAAGCACAAATAAAGGGCAGTCATCAAGACCGCCCTTTTGTTTTATTATTATCTCATTCTCAACTTTGTATAAGCGATTGATTTATCAAGGGCGAATTGCAGTTCGCCCCTACAACCAAAAAATAATTATTGAAAAATCAACAAGTTACTATTCTAAGTTGAGAATGAAGTTATCAGCAATGACAGTTTTAGCCCTTAATCCGCTCAATATTTACCCCAAGCGATTTAAGTTTACTCTCCACATTATCATAACCCCGATCAATGTGATAAATGCGGTCTATGATGCTCTCGCCATCTGCACACGCCGCCGCCATGACAAGCGACATGGACGCACGCAAATCGGTTGCCATGACAGGAGCAGGCATAAAGCTCTCCACGCCTGTTACAATGGCGGTATGCCCGTCAATGCGGATATTTGCCCCCATGCGGTTTAGCTCAGGGACGTGCATAAAGCGGTTTTCAAAGATGTTTTCAATAATAGTGCTGGTGCCGTCCGCCAAACAGCACACCGCCATGAGCTGTGCCTGCATATCAGTCGGAAAACCAGGGTGGACTTGAGTGCGAATATCCACCGCCTTGAGCCTGCCTTTCATCACGGCACGAATCCAGTCATCACCTGTGCTAATGGTCGCTCCCATGGCTTCAAATTTCTTTAAGACAGGGTGCAAGAGTTCAGCCGATGTGTTGGTGGTCAAGACATCGCCTTCACTCATCAATGCCCCAGCCAGATACGAACCCGTCTCAATGCGGTCAGCAATCACGCTATATTCACAGCCGTGCAAACTCTCCACGCCTTCGATAATCATGGTTGGCGTGCCAATGCCATCAATCTTTGCCCCCATGGCGACAAGCATATTTGCCAAATCCACCACTTCTGGCTCACAGGCACAGTTTTCAAGGCGAGTTGTGCCACGAGCCAAAGACGCTGCCATGATGACGTTTTCGGTGCCACCGACCGTTACCATATCAAAGGCAAAATCACAGCCCATCAAACGTCCACCAGCAGGGGCTTTGGCTTTGACATAGCCATTTTCTACCAAGATGGTCGCCCCCATGGCTTCAAAGGCTTTTAGGTGCTGATCCACAGGACGTGAACCGATGGAACAGCCCCCCGGTAGAGAGACTTCGGCTTCGCCAAACCGCCCTAGCAACGCCCCCAATACCAAGATAGACGCACGCATGGTACGCACGAGCTCATATGGAGCATAATAGTTGGCGACGTGGCGAGCGTCTGCGATGACGGTGTTGCCTTCTTTTTTGATATTTACACCCATGCCAGCGATGAGCTTGATGAGCGTATCAGTGTCTTTTAGGGTAGGGACGTTGTGTAGCACCGTCTCATCGCTGGGCAGTAACATGGCGGCGAGCAATGGCAAGGCGGCGTTTTTTGAGCCAGAAATAACAACTTCCCCTGCGATACGACTTTTACCGATGATTTTGAATTTATCCATGATGGTCTCTATCAATTCAATATTTATTAAAAATAAAATGACAAATGCCCCATGGCGTATTTGTCATTTTTGGCGGTTAGGATTGACGAGCTTGGTATTCGGCAGGTGTCAAGGCGTGAATGGTCAAGGCATGCATGGCACCGCTTTGGATGTGCGGATTGACAATGGCATATACCGCTTGTTGGCGTTGCACCAAGCGTTTGCCATCAAAGCTATCATCCACGATAAGCACTTCAAATTTATTGCCTTGATTGACCGCTTGAATCTCGGCATCGGCAAAATGGGGGCGTAATAAAGCAATTAGGTCATCTGCATTCATAAAAAGTCTCTATATTTTGGGTAATGTTATTACCATCAAATCATGTCACTAGGGCGTGCCTGCCTTTGGTATTTGCAATGAAAAATGCCTATTTAAAAAAGCAGGGAAATCGTACGTTTTTGAAGGAAAAGTCCGCAGTTGATATTAGGACGTGTTGAACATTGATAACATTATTTATAAAACAAGATGAAAATGTTATCAATGGTAGGTACGCCCTTAAAAAAGCAGGTCATTATACCAAATTTCCTGCTTTTAACATAGAGCATGCCCACCCTTGATTAATACAGTTTACATTTTGGAAATTTTATAGCAATAAAATACCCCATTTTCATTGCCATGCACGAATCACAAAGCATGCACACCCAAAACATAAAACCTTATCAACTAAGGACTGCTGGTGTTATTGTACAAATTCACATAGCTTGATGTTGGATTGCCTTCCATCGTTATCACAGGAACGTTGGGGCGGTTGGTGCCTGCTGGTGTCTGCACCCCTGCATTTGGCTGAGATGGGCTCGATGGCATTTGTGTGGTTGGGGCGTTAGGATACATGCTTTGTGGATAGCTTGTGGTCGCCACGGGACTGTTGGGAGTAGGATAGACAGGCGTGTTTACTGTGTTGACCGCAGTGTTGCCACCATACACCATGCCCCCTGCATTCGGGTCATCTTCGATGGCGAGCGTATCCCCTGTCAAAGCCAGCTGTGATGTATCGCCATCGATGCGAGTGCCCAGCATTCGCACCCCTTCCATGCCCTGCACCGATGCGATGATGTTAATGATGGTCTGCTCTTGTTGGGCGGTCAAAAATCCCAGTAGGTATGCCATGTTATCTCGCACCACCAGTTTGTACTGCGACGACCTGATACCGCCTGCACTCACGATTTTGGCGATGATTTTTGATTTTAGGTAGTTTTCATGCAGGGTGTGACTTTGAGCCTTAGGCGTAATGGTCACGGTCAGATTGTCATACACTTGTTTGACATCATTAATCGACGCCACCATATTCGCCACGTCCGTTTTGACCTGCTCGCTTGGCACTTCACCTGTCAGCAGTACTTCACGGCGAAAACTGTCAATGGCAATGCGTACATTATTCTCACCCACACCCCTAATATTGGTCAGATTCTTATAACTGGTGCGTTCGATGGCTTCATCGCTGATACGCTCGGGGATGGTGCGGTACATGGCAGGCACGCCATAGTAACCCGTGTTGGCATTGGTGCTGGTATTGGCGTTTTGAGTGGCACAGGCAGTCATGAGCATGGCGGCGGCAATCACGCCCACAAGCACTTTGATGGATGGTAAAGACGACATGGGTGTTTCCTAATAATCGGTTTGGCTCTCATTCTACCAAAAAGGCGTTTCTTAGCCAATGGGTTTTTGTCTGATTTTCATCATTTTTTTGCCCTGCTTGCCCTGTTGGTGGCACATCAAAGGCAATCACATCAAATCGGTACGCCAAGGCTTGCTTTTGACTGGTGGTGAGCCCAAGCTTGTCTAAAAATTCATCGCCATATACCAAAAAATGCTCCGCCGTCTTGATGATTTTGTTTTGCTTGGCACGAGTTACCGTCTCTACCGCCTGCCCGTAGCGAGCATTGGGGCTTATCTTACGCATTTTAACTTCTACAAACACGAGCGTCGGACACACCCCACCTGCCTGTCGTGGCTCATCATGATAAGCGATGATGTCAATCTCGCCTGTGCGATGTGCGGTGTAGTTGGTCGTGATGATACTCAACCCCTGCTGTATCAAAAACGCTTGGGCGAGCTGTTCATAATGGTCTCCAAGAGTTCTCATGGCGTACTCACTCAAAATGGGCTAGCATAACAAATTTTATAAAACTCTGCCAATATTTGTGGTTTTTATTTATAATACACCTTTTGCTTTTGATGAATCGCCATGAAATTAAGAATCCTAAGTGTCGGACACAAAATGCCTGCATGGGTACAGACAGGCGTGGACGAATACGCCAAACGCATACAGCCGATGATGAGTACTGAGATTGTGGAGATACCCCCCGCCAAACGTACCAAAAACCCATCGCCTGCCGAGATAGAAAAATACAAAATCCAAGAAGGACAAGCCATTTTGTCCGCTCGCCTACCCAAAGAAAGACTCTGGGTGCTAGAAGTCAAAGGCAAAATGCTCTCTACCGAACACCTTGCCGACCGCTTGCAGACTGCCATGACGGACGGCACCGACATCGCTCTGGTCATCGGCGGGGCGGACGGGGTGTCGGCGGACGTGCTAACGCAGGCAGATTTTAAATGGTCGTTGTCGGATTTGACCTTGCCCCACCCTTTGGTGCGAGTGGTGCTGATAGAACAACTCTATCGGGCGATGAGTATCATCAATAACCACCCCTATCATCGGGCGTGAGTGGGTGATTTTGGCGGTGTGGCATGAGCATTATTGATATCTTATTTTAAGGATTTTATGATACATATTTAGCCGTGCTACATACTCAAATAAACCACACCATTTGACAAAAATCATGTTATGATACCGCCATATTCCAAAGTCCAATCACACCATGACCCATCACAACCCCTACGCCACACCACAAGCCGAGCTTGATGGCGATGAGTATTTTGAATACGACACCACGCCTTTTTACAAACCCACAGGACGCATTGGGCGAGTGAAGTTTTTGGCACATAACGGCATTTGGCTCATGATTGCCTTTGTGGTTTTGTGGTTATTGCTTGTATACCAACCGAACTTAAAA
>NZ_MXAN01000005.1 GCF_002027545.1 Moraxella lacunata | reverse complement strand
TACAGCTAATAAAATTGAATTTTACTACGGAAACCGTTCGCCCTAAACTTGTCGAAGGGTCGGTTTCCGTCATGGTTCGACAGGCTCACCACGAACCGGAACCGTAGTACTTTTTCATTTTGTAGAGTGTATTTTGCCATAGAAAGCACCCCAAAGGTTAGTGTTTGAGTATCTAACTTTTGGGGTGGGGTTCATTTTTTTAGGCGTGTTTTTTTGGGTGGGGCGTATTGAACCTTTATAACACAATTTGAAATTTAGAAATGTTTTAGAAATAAAATGATGTTTTTCCTTGAAAAACGTGCGATTTTTCTCATTTTTCATTGCAAATATAAAAGGTGGGCACGCCCTAACTTTTTTAATGACTTTAAGTCCAAGAAACTGTATAATCAGTAAATCAACACCCTAGCAAAGGACACATGGCTATGTTTGACCAACAACTTAAATTTCTTCAAAATGCACATATTAACAATCAACTAAAATCAGATTTAGAGGTTTTAATACAACCTACTCAGTTGGTCGGTGATGTGTATTCTCTTGGTTACAACTCTGCCAAAGTTATTATTCATGACAAGTACCGTGAACAGGTTGGAGGTATTCCAAGTTTAAGTTTTTTAATCGCCACTCGGTTGAATGTAGAGAATGAGAATTTGGATTTCAAAAAAGAAGATACCTCCATTATTTTACTTAGAGTTATGGATGCAGCCAAACTCCCCCAAGATGCTGAATTAGAAAGAATTCGTGTTGAGACCGCTCAAAGAGTAAGTGGTGAAAGCAACCATTGGGATTCGGACGGGGTAATGGATGTTGATACCAGAAACCACCTATCTTATGCTGGCTTAGAGTGCAAAGTAATTGGCACTTCTTTTTTGAGGAAGAAAATGGCGAGTTACTAATGAAATTTGGTAGTGATATTTCCAACTATTACTCCAATCAAGGCTTAAAAGTATATAAGCCTGTCGGAAGAGCATTAGAAAGAATTGTGAATTATTATGACTCTCAAACACTTAATAATCATTTTGCTGAATTTGGTAGCAAAGAAAAGGTGAGGCTAGGCTATATTCGTTATGCCTCATCTAATAGAAAGTATCAGCAGGTTGATAATGTACCCATTTATATTTACCCTACGGATTTATTATCACAAAAATCAGCTTTATTTGGCATGACTCGCACAGGCAAGTCTAATACCACAAAAATTATTGCCAAATCTGTTTATGAACTAAGAATGCCAAAAAATTCAGAAGACAATCCATTAAGAGTTGGTCAGATTATTTTTGACCCCAATGGTGAGTATGCTAATGAAAATACACAAGACAAAGATGCTAATAATAATCCAAATTCTTTAAAAAATATCTATCAATTATACACTGGTTCTGAAAAACACGATGAAGTGGTAACTTATGGCTTGACAGGGCATAAAAATGACCTAGACCGTAAATTAATGAAGTTAAACTTCTTTGAAGAGGATAACTTAAATTTGGGTAAATCCATTATTGATAGTATCTTGGCAGATGATAAAACCAAGTATATTCAAAACTTTATTCAAGTCATTTTTGAAAAACCTGATGAAAACGATCGTGGTCCAACAACAAGATATAGAAGGCGTGTGCTTGCATATCAAGCATTGTTAGCACGAGCAGGGTTTGAAGTGCCCCAAAATAAACAGCAAGTATCTATTAAGGGATTGTTTAACAAAAATTTAATTCTAGCATTAGAAGATGATCAAACAGACTTGCAATCAAATTATAAATCAGTAGCAAAAGTTCTTAGCCAAGATTTTGTTTCTTTGCATCAATTAGCAAATGCTTTTGAGGCTCTAGATAGTTTTATCCGAGATGGCAAATCGGCTTATAAAGATTTTAATAATGATTATATTGCAACATCTAGCTCAGGAGAACAATGGGCTGATGAAGACTTTAAAAAGATAATTGGTATGTGGCAGTATGCTAATGACACAAGAATGATTGGTAAGGCGATAGAGCAACATGATGTTGGCACCACCAAAGATTATGCTGAAGAGATTTATGAGCATCTAGCAAATGGGAAATTAGTAATCATTGATCAGTCTAGTGGCAATCCTGAGCTTAATAAATCATCCGCTCAAAGAATTATGTGGCAGATTTTTAGAAAAAATCAGGAGCTATTTAGAAATGGGGATACTCAAATTCCCAATATTTTAGTTTATGTAGAGGAGGCTCACAACCTATTGCCTGTTGGCAATGACCTAGATACTTCTGATGTATGGGTTAGAACTGCCAAAGAAGGGGCAAAATATCGCATCGGTATGGTCTATGCCACCCAAGAGGTGAGTAGCATTCAAAAGAATATTTTAAAGAATACAGCTAATTGGTTTATCAGCCATTTAAACAATACTGATGAAACCAAAGAATTGTGTAAATATTATGATTTTAAAGATTTTGAAACATCTATACTTAGAGCTCAGGACAAAGGATTTTTAAGAATAAAGACGCTTAGTAATTTATTTTTTGTGCCTGTTCAAGTAGATAAATTTGAAATTAACAATTAAGGAGATATTTATATGCCATACGTTGGTGAAATTGCCAATCATGAATCGCTACGCAGAATAAGAGAATCTCAGGCTATTAGGGAGCTTGAAAATCGCTTTCGCTTAAAAAATATCAGTGGTACAGATATTGTTAAAAATCAATTTCTATCATCAAATGATTTACCTGATTCTAATAGTAGCATTCACTATGTTATTACCATAGATGGCAGCAATCTTGCAATTAATCCAGAAAAGAGCTATCCTAGTGCTGAATACTGTTATTTAACAGTTGCTTCGGTAATATTGGATATGCAGATCATAAAAACAACCAGCCAAGAGCGATTTCCAGATCCAATAAAGTTAAGAGGTGCTAAAAAGACAACTTCATTTGAAGGGGTGTTACCAGGCTGTAATGTGCTACTTGATAATGAAAGTGATGATAAATCATCATTACGCAGAGTGTTGTTTGAGATGCTGCAAAAACACACCTTGTTTACAGAAGGTGAAAACTTATTAGAAACCTATGAGTATTTATTGAAATATAGGATTGAGAATGCAGGATCTAAGCCAAAATCCCCAATTCCAGGCTTCGAAGATAAGGACTTAGAATACGGTTTTGGTGTGTATCAGTGTAAATATTCTGGACGTGATTTGTTTTCAACGGATGCAATGAGATTGCATGAGCTACTAAATCCAGTTGGTAGTAGTGGCGAGATGTACAATCAAATTATGAGCGTGATAGAAAAACTAACCCTGATTAATATTTTAAGAAATTTTGAAAAAATGGGGTGGTTATATCTCTTACGACATACTGCATTTGTCATTGATGGTCCCTTGGCAGTATTTAGTGTTGCATCTTGGCTGGCTGGTGCTATTTCCAAAGAGTTGGAACGCATTAATAATACACAAAAACAAATTAGCGGTCAGGATATGCTGATACTTGGTATCGAGAAAACGGGTCTATTTGCTACCCACTTTGAGCAATTAGATAGAGTAACTGGACGGGATTATACTTTTGGCGAAGGTGCCATTACACCAAATTCCATATTATTACTCAATGATGATTATATCAAGAAGCACATCAAGCCTTCAACCAGTGAGAAACCTTATGGGCAAGATACTTATTTTGGTAGAAAAATTCTCTATAAAACGAAATTAGGACATAGAATTGTGCCTGTCTTATGTTGCTTTAATGACAACCAAAGAGATATAACAATTTGTGAAATCAACCAATTCTCTCGTCTAAAAGATGTTACTACTTTATTAGATGAATTGTCATCTAATCGTTACGCAAATTCTATTTCCGCCTTGATAGCTGCTCATGCAGAAGCCGCCATTCCTTTAAATCTTGGCACAAAAATTTTTGAAAAAATGGCAAAAGAATTCAAGAAAGAGTCAATTAATAATGTATAATCAATTATTTAAAGGCTATACTACACCACAAGCACGCTGGGCAAGATTTGGCTCTTATTATGCAATGTCCCCAAGCGAATTTGCCTTGGAAGTTATTGATAATTATTCACAAATTGGTGATTTTGTTCTGGATCCTTTTGCAGGTAGGGGAACAAGTATTTATGCAACTTCTGCTCTGGATAGATCCGGCACAGGTATTGAGATTAATCCCGTGGGGTTTATTTTTGCTCAAACAAAACTAAACCCTGCCAAAAAAGAAAATGTCATAAAAAAATTACTGGAAATTGATAAAGCAAGCCAAAATCATCATTATAATTTAAATCTCCTACCTCAATTTTTTAGACACTGCTTTTGTGATGAAGTTTTGTATTTTTTATTAACAGCAAAAGATGAGTTGGATTGGATTAATAATAATGTTGATAGAACATTAATGGGTTTTATATTGGCATCATTGCATGATAATATTGGTTGTGGTTTGTCAAATCAGATGAGACGAACTAAGTCAATGAGCATGGAATATTCCATAAAATGGTGGGCTAAACAAGGATTATCAGAACCACCTCGGGTTGATCCTTGTGCAATGCTATTAAGCAAAATAGATTGGCGCTACAAAAAAGGGATACCAAGTAATTTACAGAGCGTGATACACTTTGGAGATAGTGTAAATATTTTAGATACTTTACCAGCAAAAAAGTACTCGCTAATGCTAACATCACCACCATATCAAGGTGTTACTGATTATCACAATGACCAATGGCTTAGACTTTGGATGTTGGATAAGAGACATCAAATTTCTAGCAATATAGATCAGAAAAAACATCAAGGAAGATTCGCCAATAAAGCAGATTATCAAAATTTACTAAATAATGTATTTGAAAAATCAGCAAGATTAATGCAAGATAACTGTGTGGTCTATGTTAGAACGGATAGTAGAGAATTTACACTCAAAGCAACCGAAGCTGCTTTAAAAGCTGCTTTCCCTGAGCATACAATGACCATTATTGACAAACCAATACCCGAGGGCAAAATCACTCAGACGCAGTTTTTTGGAACCAAGCCCATTAAATCGGGAGAGGTAGATATTATATTGCAATAGATATGCACATTCTCATCATCGAAGACGACCCTGCCATTGCCACGACCTTGCGTTTTGCCTTAGAGCGTGAAGGCTATACCGTATCATGGGCGGACACGGTTGCCAAAGTCGCCCCCTGCCTTGATACACCACGCCTTGACGCTGTCGTGCTGGACGTGGGGTTGCCTGACGGAGACGGCTTTGGCGTGTGCCAAATGATACGCCAAGGCGACAGGCACGCCCATGCCCCCATACTGTTTTTGACGGCACGCACGGACGAGATAGACCGCATTTTGGGTTTGGAGCTGGGGGCGGACGACTACATCGCCAAGCCATTTAGCCCCCGAGAGCTGATAGCACGGCTAAAAGCGATATGGCGTAGAGAAAACATCTTTACCCAAAAATCGGACAAAACCGACATATCGGGCAAGGCAGACACCGCCCACACCGACTTTACCAAAACCACAGGTACGCACACTTGGCGTTATCAAGCCCATGATTATTCACTTTCTCTAAACAATCACGCCTTGACTTTATCAAAAACCGAGCTTGGTATCATGCTCACTTTACTTGCCAATCCCACGCACATTTTGTCCCGTGAGCAGATTTTGGCAAGCATCTCCGACCACCCAGAACATCGCCTATCACGCACCATTGATAGTCATATCAAAACCTTACGGCAGAAATTGGCAGAAGTGTGCGATGATGAGATTATCATCACTCATCGAGGGGTTGGGTATGGGCTTGTTAATTAATCGTTAAGCCCATACGCTTTTGAATGGTTTTTGGGATATAGCCAGTTCTTGCTGGTTGGTCTGTCAAGCCTAGCAAACCATAAATCTGTCCGCCAATACCCGGAATAACTTCGCCTGTTTGCTTGTCTTTTTGTGCATCAATAGCAAAATAAATAAACTCAAATTTATTGGCAATATCATTTGGAAATTCTGCTTTTAGAGCGTCTTGAGAGTTGATGTGCATAACGGGGGATACAATAAAAATCCTTTTGGCTTCTTTGATGGTATCAAAAAGCTCTAATAGGTTTGTACGCACCACACAACTGCCCGATATAACAGATTTGACAATAATAACGGTTTTGGCGGTATGATAGTTTGGTTCCAAATATTTATGTACAATAGGAGCAACACTACCCCCATAACTGGGCTGATAATGATTATTCCAAAAAACTGCCATTTTGGTATTAAAGTTTGCTTTTTTTAATTCATCTTGCACGCCAAGTTGCAAATAATCTGCATCCTCAGCAGTGGATATTAGCAACACCTCCTCTTTATTGTCAATTTGCGAAATAATGTTTTGGGATAATAATTCTCCCAAAACATACATATGCTTTTGGTAGGTTAATGGATTTTTATCTTCCAATAGACCTTGCAAATGTTGTTTTGCTAATGGCGTGGTATATACGCTAAATTGACGAGAGGTGTTCATTTGGGTTCTCCCATTTATTTGGGTTCTGCAATTTTTTCATTGAGCATTGCATTAAAAGTGCAATCAATTGCTCCATGGTTGGATTTTGTGTAGGCGATTGATTTGGTAATGTATCCACATCAACCGAAAGTTCAAGCCCTTGTTCAAATTTGACTTTCAATCTGCCATAATGCAATTCATATTGAACCTGCAGTTTTAACCCTTCTAGATATTTAGTCAGCCAATCGGGAATTGGTTGGTTTGATTTTCTAAATTTAATAAAAGTATTTGTGTAAGCCTCTGACTGGGCATTTTCAAAAATATTTTGAATAGAACCAAACTCATCATTAGATAATATGCCCAAAATAAGGCTGGTTGCATAATTTCTGTCCGCAAGTGTGGCATTTGGTTCAATCAAGTGTGGCATTTGGTTCAATTAAATTATCAATATATTCTTTGAATGGTTTGTGTCCCAATAAGTCAACCACCTTTGTGTAGCATGGAAAAAATTCACAAGTAAAGTTGGTGTGAGTTATTTTGGTTTTGTTAATATCTGCCTTGCTTATATCTGATACTAGCAAGTAGCAATATGAATCACTAAACCCAAAAAAGTCAAGGTCTATCTTTCTTTGCTGTAAAAATCTCTGCTCTTGCTCATTATTCCAATCAGCGGTTTGACCATTAGAATTTTTGGCTTGATAACTATACTTGATATTATTCTGCTTATCAATATAAGCAATGTCATCAACAAATCCATAAACCTGCGTTTCTAAATATTGTTTTGACAAATCAAGCGTTGCATTATTTGCTATTTCAAATGTTTTGAACAACAAATAATACTGCTCGTATTGAGCACCTTTTAAATTATTAATTCCGCCTCGATGTATGTTTTTGAGTTGTTTTAGTTTGTCTGCACCAAGATGATTTTCAACAAAATTTTCAAAATCTTGTTTAGTTTTTGAGCAATCCATAAACATAACAACCCTTATTTTTTGTTATACAGCATTTTTTGATACTCAAAAACCGTAAATCCAACCAATCATGGACACGGTCTTGAATAATTTTGAATTAACTAACTCATTTCTCTTCGTCATTCTACTACAAAGTAAAAAACAACACAAATATTTTTTAACATGCTACAATGTTTTTTTCAAAAAAATATTTGCTTCATGCCCACACTCCACACCCTACTTGACCGCATTTTTAAAAAACGCCTAAGTTTTAGCATTTTTGTGCGGATATGGCTTACCTTTGCCTTGATTACCCTATTGTCATCGTCCCTTGCCCTATATTATGTCCAAAAAACCGTGCGACCGTCCGCCAAACGGGTGGTAGAAGACAGCCTTGTAGATACATCAGTGCTACTGTCGCACATCGTGGCAAAAGACGTGGCAGATTTATCAAAAGATGAGTTAAATCAATCCCTTAATACCAAATTATCCCACGCCTTTACCAACCCAAACGAGCTTACCGATAAGCCAATCTGGTATCATCAAAAATCCACAAGCACCTACCACGTCTATATCACAGACGACACAGGCACGGTCATCTATGACAGTCGTGGGGCGAGCGTGGGGACGGATTTTAGCCGTTGGAATGACGTGTATCTGACCTTGCGTGGCAAATACGGGGCAAGAAGTACCGACATCGGCGGGCATTCGGTCATGTATGTGGCAAGCCCGATTGTATCAGACGGGCGGATAATTGGCGTGGTATCCGTTGGCAAACCCACCCAAACGCTCATTCCTTATATCAACAAAAGCACCGATGAAATTATTAAGATTATCTTAACGATTATGGCAATCACGCTTGCCACCGCCACGCTCATGGCATGGTGGTTAAGACGCAGCATAGACAGCGTAAACCGCTACACCAAAGGGCTTGCCAGTACCGCACCGCCCCATTTTTATCTTGGGCGAGAGCTAAACGAACTCATGGCGAGCATTCACACCATGAAAGACACCATAGAAAACAAGGCGTATGTGAGCGAGTACGTCCACACGCTCACGCATGAGCTAAAATCGCCCCTGACCGCCATTCGTGCCAGTAGCGAGATTTTGACGGACGAGCTGACGCTTGCCGAGCGTGAGCAGTTTACGGGCATTATCCTATCGCAAACGGACAAATTGACCGCCCTAGTGGACAAACTTTTGACGCTTGCCAAGATTGAACAGCCCACCTTCAAACTTACCATGAGCAACGTTGAGCTAGACGCACTCATTCAAACTTGCCTAAATCAGCAATCGGCAACCCTAAAACAGCTTGGCAAAACCGTGCAATTTGACAAAAGCGGTATCTGTATTCGTGCCGATGAATTTTGGCTTACCCAAGCGGTGCAAAACATCATTGACAACGCCATTTATTATGGCAAAAGTGCGATAACCATTGAGACCAGTCAAACCGAGACGGACACGTTTATCCACATCAAAAACGACAGCGACACGCTGGACGACTTTATCATCAAGCGAGCCTTTGAGCGGTATTTTAGTATGGGTAATACCCACCGCCAAAAAAGCACGGGGCTTGGGCTAACCCTTGTCAAGCAAGTGATAGAGTTGCATGGCGGGGCGGTAAGTTTTGGGCAGGATAAGGATAATTGTGTGGTAGTGGTGATGAGTGTGCCACACTGATTTCACACATTTTCCATAAATCCGCCCCATTTTTCCATAATTTTTGCACACACGATTTTTATAATGACTTCATGTTTTTAGGAGTTATTTATGCAAAAAATCGGTACAAAATTATCACTCATCGGGGCGGTATGCCTTGTGTTCTTTGTCGGACTGATGTTCGTAAGCGGACTTGTGAGCGAGCGACAGTCTTATCACGATGAAGTCATCAGCGAGATTAAGTCGTCCCATGTGTCATCGCAAATCCTAGCCACGCCCTTTTTGGTGGCAGGGCATGGCGATGAGACGCACTACATTTTCCCCGCCAAAAGCGACATCAAGGCGACAAGCGATGTGCGAGATGACGAGTACAAACGGGGCATTTATCGGGCGATAAGCTATGGCACGAAGGTGGTCGTACAGCAGAGTTTTAATGCCCATGCCACCGCCCACACCTTGCACATTGACACGCCTGCCGAACCTGCCCAAACGGTATCGTCTGATACCCAAACGCAAAACGAACAGTCCCAAAATCAGCAAACCCAAAACGAGCAAGCCCAATCCACCCCAAGCGAGCAAGTCGCCACCCAAAACCCCCAAACCACCCAAGCGACACCCACCACGCCTGCTAAGTCCACCCCAAAACCGTTAAGGCTCATCATCGCCCTAAGCGATTTACGGGGTGTCATGCCAACGGACGTAACCGTCAATGGCAAAAGCTATCCTGCCACCTTTGGCACGGACAACGCCTTACCACATTTGGAAGTGGCTTTGCCCATGACCTTAGATGATTTTATGAAAGACGATTTTATGGGCAGTCGGGAGCTAAATGTACAGTTTGAGCTTGATGTGGCGGGCATTGGCAGTTTTGGCGTACTACCGCTTGGCGAGATGAACACCGTTGCCCTAAACAGCAACTGGCAAAATCCCAAATTCCACGGGCAAGCCCTACCCACGCACAAATCGCTCACCGATAACGGCTTTGGGGCGACATGGCAAGCCCATGTCTTAGGCGTGCAAAATCAAAAACTCATCATGGAGCTATCACGGGGCATCATGGGCGATTTTGACCAGTACACGCACCACGCTCTCATGACCGATTTTATCCACACCAACGACACCTACACCAAGACCGACCGCAGTATCAAATACGCCTTGCTTATCATCATGGTGTCGTTTGGGACGTTCTTTTTGTTTGAGGTTATCAAGGCTCGTGCCATTCACCCCATTCAATATCTGCTCGTGGCAAGTGCGTTGCTTGTGTTTTATTTGCTCTTGTTATCACTTGCCGAACACATCGCCTTTTTGTATGCCTACATCATCGCAAGTCTTGCCTGCGTGGGGCTTATCGGTTGGTATGCTTGTTATATGCTCGGCTCGTTTGGGCGTGGCGTGGGTTTTGGGGCGGTGCTGGGGACGTTGTATGCGTGCTTTTATGCGATACTCTCGGCAAGTGGCATGAATTTGCTTATGGGGTCAGTGTTCTCGTTTGTGTGTATTGCCGTGGTTATGGTTGCTACTCGTCATGTGGATTGGTATGGCATGACAGGGCAAGATGATGACAATGAAAGCGATGAAAGCGACAACACACCGCCCACGCAACCGCCAGTTACCACAACCAACCAAATCAACCCAACCAATCAGGAGACCGCCCATGACTAGTATCACTAATGTAAGCACCCTAATCGGCAAACCCAAATCGGCAATCTTAGATGAATTTAAACAAGATAACTGCGTGGAATTTTTGCATTGGCTATATGTGCCAAAATTAAAGCTGTTGATGAGCTTTCATCGGCAGGTGTGTGCAGGGGTTGAAGTGGTATAGGGAAAATAAAAATCGCCCATTGTGGATAAATGGGCGATTTTTTAGTTAAATTATCATTCTTTTTTATTTCCAAAAGTATCCTTTCCTAATTGCCAAAGGTAACGATCTAATTCTTTAAAACCAACATCATTTAAATCAAAATATCTTTTAAAATCCAAGAGAGTTTCTATAAATCTCTGATAGTTTTTAAGATCTTTTCTATGAAAATTTGAAAATTGATATGTTTTTTGAAAATGCCATAACATCTCATCTACAAAGCTATCATAAATCGGAAGAGCTATTGGGTTATGATGACTGCAATATTTTGTAGCAAAAGAATAACACCTTCTTTTCAAGCCTTCTTTGTCTTTAAATATTTGCATCTTGTCAATTAAGGTTGTATCTCCTTTTTCCAACAATTCATCAAGATTATCTATCTTAGCAATATTATCTGCAACATAAACAAGGTCAATTGTGCGAATTCTAGTGCTATAAAAATCATTTAACGTGGCACATTTTAACAAAATGTCATTCATATCAGTGTTGCCTGGTGCAAATTCAAAAAATAGTTTGTTTAATGCACTTTCCTGTTTTGGATAATTATCCAATGTTTGCCACTTATCTAAATATTTTTGAACTTCGCTAGGGCTAGGTTTTGGCACATTTAAGTCTGATGTCATGATACTAATCCTTGATTGACGATAGATAAAATATTGATTGTGGGTAAAATTAAAAAATTGTACCTACAAATGTATTCTAACATATTTTTTGCCACCGCCCAATATCATTACAAAAAACGGACTGATTTTTTTGGCAGAATTCTTTATAATACACCCTTCATCTCTATCAATTAGGAGAACGCCATGAATGACTTGCTCGTCCAATTTATCCCCATGTTTGTTGTAACGTTTGGGGTGTTTGTGCTGTTTTTTTTGTTTATGGGGATTGGTTATTTAGTCAAGAAAAAACCCCTAAAAGGCTCATGTGGGGGCGTGGCGACACTGATGGGCGATGAGTTTTGCCAGTTTTGTGGTAATGACCCGAACAAATGCGAGTCCCTAACCGAAGACGACAAAAAAGCCATGCTCGCCAATAAAGCGACATTGGATAAGATTGCCAAAGAGATTTGATGTTATCATTAGCCCAAAAGGCGTGGTTAAATAAAGAGATATTCTAAATCTTGATATGTAGGGGCGATTTATTCGCCCAAATGTGAAATTCCCAAAAGGGCAAATTGCAATTTGTCCCTACAATAACCAACACAAACAATCAACATAAACACAAGGGCGACTTATTCGCCCTTTTTCTTTTCTTTATCCTAAATTTTTCCCTTTTCAAGCCTTATCCTTTTTTGTTACAATCCTATCTTTACCCACACCGAACCGCCATGCCAAACACCACACACCCCCACAAATCCGCCCTACCCCTTGCCCTGCTTATCATCACGCTTGTGTTGTTGGCGATAAATATGCGTTCACCCATTGTCATGCTAGGCTCGGTCGCCCCCACACTCACAGATGCACTCGGACTGTCGGTGTCCGCCATTGGGCTTTTGGGGGCGTTACCCATGCCGATGTTTGCGTTTGGGGCGTTGGTTGCCCCCATGCTCGCCAAGCGTTTTGGGCTTGAAATCATGATGATAGCAAGCGGTGTGGTGCTGGCACTAGGCGTGCTGTCTCGGGTGTGGCTTGGGGTGGGTGGGCTGTTTGTTGGTACAGTTGTTTTGTCGCTTGCCATTGGGCTATTAAATGCCTTAACCGCCCCCTTTATCAAAAAATACACTCCCAACCACATCGCCCTTGCCACAGGCGTATTTAGCCTATCCATGTCGGTATGTGCAGGGCTGTGTGCCTATCTGGTCGTACCGCTCATGGGTGTGGTATCGTGGCAGGTGGCATTGTCATGGTGGGGGGTGTTTGCGGTAATGACGTTTTTTATGTTGTTATTTATCAATAAGTTATATCATACCGACATCGCCCAAACCACCAGCACGCCCAGCCATTTTAACGCATGGAAAAGCAAGGACGCTTGGTATTTGGGCGTGTATATGGGCATACAGTCGCTCCTATTTTATACGGTGGCGAGCTTTTTGCCGTCCATTGGCATGGGCTATGGGCTAAGTTTGGCACAGGCAAGCTCTCTTGCCCTTGCTTTTCAGCTGTCCGCCCCTGTGGCGATATTTTTATTGACCTTTTTAATCAAAAGAAATTTTCCCATAAAAATCATTGCCTTAGTGGCAAGTCTTGCCAACGTAGTGGGGTCGGGCGGATTTATTTGGCTCCCTGATTATCTCATGCTATGGTCGGCACTTATGGGCTTTGGCGGGGCGTGTATTTTTACGTTATCGCTTATGCTGTTTTCCATTCGCACGACACGGCTTGATACCGCTCGGGATTTGTCGGGCATGGTGCAAGCGGTGGGCTATGGCGTGGCATTTTTTGGCCCATTAGCATTGGGTAAATTATACGAAAAAACAGGCACTTGGGAAGTGTCGCTGTATGTGCTATTTATCCTAATGTGTGTCAATGTCGGCTTTGGCTGGCTTGCGGGGCGTGGGGATAGGGTGGATTAAAATACTATTAGAACACTATTAGCATTAAATAAATATATTAAAAATATAATTATCAAAATTTTTTTAATAAAATAATTGACTTTCTAAGAAAATGGCAGTAAAACCCAGTCATGATTTCTTAGAGAGTATTTGTTATGAGCGAAAAATGCTTGGTTGTTTTTACCTACAATGGCAAAAGCGACATTTTGTCAGAAGGTGTAAGTGGCGATTGGCGGTTAAGCAAACGCACTGCTAACGCTTGTAAATACATCATTTGCGTGCAATTAATTGGCAATTGGGGCAATCCCGAAGCTCCGCCACACACCGCCTTTTTGATTGGTAAAATTTCCGATATTCAGGTCTCCCCACACAACAACACTCGTTATGAAGTTTACATCAGTGAATACGCTGACATCAATATTCCCAACATCAAAGGGACGGCAAACCCTGTCTCTTATCGTTCATTAGATGAATTTGAATACTTAGACATTAACAGCCTTGAATTTAAGCCTGTACAGCCTAAAAACAATCCAACCCAAAAGAAAACCCAAAGCCAATCGGACGCACCCTTAACCATACCCGAAGCCAAACGCAGACTGGCTTTAACGCTTGGTGTGAGCGAAGAGAACATCATGATTACCATTAACCACTAAGGAGCTACCATGACCGACATCACATTTACCCCTAACAACTTTTGGCATATGCAAATGCACCCCACAGGTTTGCAAGATGATTTTGCCCCAAACATTCCTTATATCCTAGAACATCGTGGATTTATTGGGCTTGGAAATTGGGAAAGAGACGATGAACCCGACCCACAAATCGCCATTTTTAACGAAAGAATTGCCGTCAATGATATTGTCGCCATTCGCAACGGGGCAAAATTTATCGCCCTTGTGCAAGTCATTGGCGGAGCATATCAAATCAAAGGCGACACCGACCCACGCACACACTGGATAGAAAATCGCCGTCCTGTGCGTGTGCTAGATTGGGAGATTGACGGTAAAGAAGTGCGTGAATGTCCACATTACCGCCCGACACTTGCTCGTTGTGGCAGTGATGATGCTGAAACCACCCAAATCATCAAAACATGGTATGAACGGGTTGCCAAATCGCTGACGGCTCGTGAGTTGCCACTGAGTTTGTAATTACAGTATGTCATACAAGAAAGAACCGTTCATGATAAAGCAAGTCTTATCATGACGGTTTTTGACCATAGACAAGCGTGTGCAAAACTTAGTTCCACATACTTTTCAGTATGACCAAAAGGAAAACCCATGACCCTAAAAGACCAACTCGCCAAGCGGTATTTTGACATTTTAAATCAAGACCGCTATCAGCCCCTTATCCAACAAATCGCCCAAGATGAGTGCAATACAAACCAAAAACCCACGCCCAAACATCGGCTTTGCAATATTTTTCTAGGCTCTGTACCCGAAAATTATGAAAACGCCCAACACAAAATCTTGATTGTTGGTAGAGAAACTCGGGGTTGGCGTGGCGGCATGACTGTCCCACATTATGACATGGACAACGTCATCAAAAGCATGAACCACGGCCAAACCTTTTTTGAAAAGCAAATTAGCATACCCCAAAAAGACGGACGTTTTTTGGGTTTTGCCAAAAAAGTCGCTGACCGAGCAGGGGCGGACGGACTATTATGGGCGAATATGTTTGCGGTATCTGATAATTTGAGTACGCCCGATAATCACCAGTTATTTGATGACATTAAGCAGTTATCCAAAGAATTATTATTGGCACAAATTGAGCTATTAAGACCTGATTTTATCTTGCTTGTCAATGGTCATAGAAAATCAGTACAAAAAGCACGGCATGAATATTTTAAAGAATTGACGTGGGCAAAGGTGGGGCATGGTAATTTGCACAAGCGTTATTTGGAGCAGTGTTTTTTAAATTTAGACATAAAAAACACAGACGGTAGCCCTTATCAGCCGATATGTTATCGCACACATCATCCAAGCACCAGAAGTCCACAAGGCAAAAAAGGCTTGGCACAACTGCTTGAACACTTGCCCAAAGGATAACCATGCAAATCGCCTATTTTCAAATCAAAGGGGAAGGCAAACGCACCAACCAAGATGCGTTATTTGACGGCACAAACGTCCACACCGCCAAACTTCATCACGCCAAAACTGTCCCCACACCTGCCATGCCCTTTTGTGTGGCGGTGGCGGACGGCGTGTTTAACAGCCCACAGGCTCATTTGGCGAGCCGTTTTTGGATAAACGAAGTGGCACACGCACGCCCTGATGACGTGGGCGGTGTGGGCTTTTTTGAGCGGGGGTTTGGGCGGTTTTGTAATGACGTGGGGGCGACTGCTCACGGCTCGGCAACCACGTTGGCAGGGGTGGTGGTTGGGGCGGATAGACTAGATATTTTTAATGTGGGCGACAGTGCGGTGTTTGTCGTGGGGGCGGACGGCGTGTGGCAAAAATTAAGCCATGACCACTCGATTTTAAATGAACTGCTTGGCGGACAAGTTGCCGACAGCACCCAATACGCCCAATTCTATGGCGGTCTTATGGAGTGCCTTATCGCCGACCCAAACGAGCATGAATTTAATGTTCATCGCACCACGCACGCCCCAACACAGGGCGAAACAGTGGTGGTATGTACGGACGGCTTGACGGACGAATTTAGCCCCACGCAACTGACACTCATGTGGAACAGCCAGTCCACGCTCACCGACAAACTGGCGATTTTATTACAAAACCTAAAAAAGCGACAAGGACATGATGACTGTTCGGTGGTGGCGGTGGGGTTTTGATAAACTGGCAAATAGACGATACGGTGTATCAAAATCAATTCATATATTTAGAAAATAGAGATAGATTCACTTTTACCCCTTTACCTTTCTCACACCACATCCACCACAATCGGCTTACCATTGTGCATTAGCACCGTTACGTCCACGTTATACAGCACTTTCATATTTTCAGCCGTTAGCACGTCTTTTGGCGTACCCACTGACACCACCTCGCCCCCTTTCATCATGACGACCGTATCGGCAAATTGGGACGCTTGGTTGATGTCGTGTAGCACAATAACCACCGTTTTGCCACGACTTGCCAGCACCTTCATCTGTCGCATGAGTCGCCCTGCATGGTACATATCTAGGTTGTTGAGCGGTTCATCAAGCAGGATATACGGCGTGTCTTGGCACACCACCATGGCAATCAGCACACGCTGACGCTGACCGCCTGACAAATCGGACAAAAACCGCTCGGCAAGTGGCTCCAATTCAAAGGTTGTAATCATCTCTTCCACCTTATCCTTATCCGCCTGCGTGGGTCTGCCTTGATGATAAGGATAACGCCCAAACATGAGTAGCTCTCGCACACGCAGTCGCCCCTGAATGTGATTTTCTTGGGCGAGCATGGCAACCACTTTTGCCATGTCGCTATCCGTGGCGGTGCTGATGTCATGCCCGTCAAAGCTGATGTGGGCGGATTTGTCCTGCAACGGATTCATGCGAGCCATCAGGCTAAACAGCGTACTTTTGCCCGCCCCGTTCGCCCCGATGAGTGCGATGATTTGCCCTGTGGGTAGCTCAAAATTTACGTTTTTTAAAATGGGTAAATCGCCGATGTTGTGGCTTACGTTTTTTACTTTTATCATGCTCTTTTTCCTTTATTGTATTGCGTAAAAATCAGTAGCAAAAACGCCACCCCACCAAACAGCTCAATCACCACTTCAAGCACGCCTGCCATTTTAAAGATATGTTCAAACACCGCCTGCCCTACAATAAGCGTACTACTGGCGATGAGCGTTACCAAGATGAGCCGTTCGCCATGAGCCATTTTGGTGCAAAAACGGTTGGTCAAAGCACACACCAAAAGCCCAAAAAACGTAATCGGGCCCACAAGGGCGGTTGCCATGGAAACCAGTAGCGAGATTGTCATCAAAATACCAAGAGACAGCTTATGATACGGCACGCCAAGCGAAATGGCACAATTTCTGCCGAGTAGCAACACGTCCAACGCAAACCGTTGTCGCCATATATAAACAAAAGTCGCCACCGACAGCACCACGCTGGTGATGAGTAGATTGACATTGACGGCGGTGAAACTTGCGTAACTATTGGCTTGCACGGTTACAAATTCATCAGGATTTATCATGCGAGCGACCATGTAGGACAAGCTACGAAACAACGTCCCAAAAATCACACCCACCAAGATAAGCCGTGTCAAGTCTTGATTGTGCTTGGTAAACAAAAAACGAAACAAAATCACCGACAGCATCATCATGACCGCCACTTCAAAGGCGAATTTGCCCACCGTTGGCAAAGTTACATAACTTAGCATACCCAAAAAGAACAGCATGAGACTCTGTATCAAAACATACAAGGCATCAAAGCCCAAGAGACTTGGCGTTAAAATGGGGTTATGCGTAAGCGTTTGAAACAGTAGCGTGGACACCCCCACCGCATAGCCCACCACCAAAAAAGCGATGAGTTTGCGAGTACGCAGGGGCAAAGCAAAATCCCAACTGATCACATTTAAGGTCAAATACAGCCCACAGCCAATCACAAGCACGATAAACGCCAACAAAATAGGATTGCCCAATAACTTTTTTATAAAATTCATCACACGCCCCTATTTTGATTTTGACAAAAGCCACAAAAACAGTGCCGACCCCAGCACGCCAAAGACGACATAGACAGGGATTTCAAAGGGATAGCGTATCACACGCCCGATAATGTCGCATAGTAGCATACAAGACGCACCAAGCAACGCCACCGCAGGGAGCGACACTCGCAGGCGGTCTCCCACCAGACGGCTCACGATATTTGGCACGACAAGCCCCACAAAGCTAATCGCCCCCACCGTTACCACCACCACCGCACTTATCATCGCCACCATGCCTATCGCTAGCCACATGACAGCGTCTTTATTGACCCCTAAGTTTTTGGCGATACCGTCCCCAAGCCCAATAATGGTCAAGCGGTCTGCCATAATATAAGCAATGGCGGACAAAATCCCCACCAGCCACAAGGTCTCATACCGCCCTGCCAGCACACTAGAAAAATCGCCAAACCGCCACACCGACAGCATTTGTACCGTCTCGGTCTGATACGCCAAAAACAGCGTAAACGAGTCAATAATCCCCCCAAACACAATCCCCACAAGCGGAATGATGAGAAAATCGGTTGGCGGTAAGCGTTTGATAATCTGCATAAAAATCATCATGCCACCAAACGCCATGACCGTTGCCATGCTCATCTTACCCAAAAGGGGCAAGGTTGGCATATATAGGCTAGTCAGCAAAATCCCAAGCACCGCCGACTGCGTTGCCCCCACCATGGACGGCTCAACAAAGCGGTTTTTTAGCACGACCTGCATCATCATGCCCGCTATCGCCATGCTCGCCCCTGTCAAAATCAAAGCGAGCGTACGGGGCAGACGGCTCACCAGAAAGAGCTGTGAGCTGTTGTCGGTGTCGTCAAAGAGTTTTGCCCATGAAAAATCCGCCACCCCCACCGAAATGCTGATGACAATCAAAACAAACAAAAGCAAAAACGCACCAACATTGACAAATGTTGGCGACCACCGAGATTTTGGGGCGGACTTCGGAGTGGAGAGTGTCGCTGTGGTCATAGAGTTCCTAAGTGATGATTTCTAAGGCGTATGGTAGGCAAAGGGGTTAATGATTTAAAATGGGTTTATATGATAAATTGATGTGGTAAATCAAAATTTTAAAATAATGCCTTTGTAGGGGCGTGCTTTCCACGTCCTTTGGTGAGCCATATTTTTAAAATTTGGACGTGTAGGGGCAATTTATTCGCCCAAACGTCAATCCCATTAAGTACAATCAGAATATTTATTTTTAAAATCAGCAAAAGGGCGAATAAAATCCGCCCCTTGTTAAACCCAACATCAATTACTGAGCCGTTTTTGCATTAAACGCATCGGTAACAATCTTGGTGTCTTTTAGCCATTGATAATAACCACCAAAGGCAAGATAAGAATCTGGGCTAACATAGACGATTTGATTGTTTTTGTAGGCTTTGGTGTTGTGCATAAGTGGGTTGTTGAGCACTTCTTTGGCAGATACACCTTCTTCGCCAATCGCCGAACCACGGTCTAGAACAAACAGCCAATCAGGGTCAATTTTTTGGATATATTCAAAGCTAATGGGCTGACCATGACGCTCTTCGTTTTTGTTCACGTCAGCGTCCGCCATAGGAATGCCGAATGTGGTGTGTAGATAGCCATAGCGTGAGTTTTTGCCATAGGCACTCATTTTGTTACCATTGATTAAAATGGCAAGCCCATTACCCTTGCCTTCTACCGCTTTTTTGGTCTCGCTAATGGCGTTGTCAATATCAGCGATGAGTTTATCGGCTTCGGCAGTTTTGCCAAACACCTTACCAAAATCAGTAATCTGCTGTTTGCTTGACTCATAGACGTTGTTGGTGTCAATGGTCAAATTATAAGTTGGGGCGATTTTGCCAAGCTCTTCAGCTTTTTCTGCCATGCGAGAACCCACAAAAACGGCTTGTGGTTTTAGACCGTGCAATACTTCTAAATTTGGCTCAAATAGCGTACCAACGCTTGTGCCGTCTGGCGTACCGTCCGCTTTTAGGTTTAGGGTAGCGATACGCTCGGCAGTCATCTCCGCTGACGGCATACCTTGCACCGCCACGCCCAAGGCTTTTAGGTTTTGTAGGGCGGTCATGTCATAGACAGCAATGGGACTTGGATTGGCAGGGATAGTTTGCTCGCCTGTGGCGGTCTTAATGGTAAGCTCGCCTGTGGCAGGGGTTGCTGTGGTGTCGGCAGGGTTGGTTTGTGCTGATTGGGACTGCTCGGCAGGAGCGGTGTCTGTGGTGGCAGGTTTGTCTTGGTTGCAAGCGGTTAGACCAAACACACCAACAACGGCAAGGGCTAAAAGTTTTTTGGTAAACATAATACGTCCTATATATGGCAACAGGGCGTGTTGAACATTGATAACATTTTCATAAAATAAGATGAAAGTTTAACACTTTTATCAATTTTTGCATAAAAAATGGCTATCCGACCACTTAATTTAAAAAGTTAAGTTAAAATCTTAAAAACTTATATGGTTAAGTGGTCGGATTGTTTTTCATAATAAAAACTTGTCTGATAGAATGACTGTCAGCCTGCATTTTTTCCTTGAAAAACGTGTGATTCCCCCTGCTTTTTTAAACAGGCATTTTTCATTGCAAATACCAATATTCAACACGCCCTAACATGAAAGATAAATGATGGTTGCATATTTTAACCAAAAATTCTTGATAAATCAATGAAAATAGGAATATTTAACAAATAATTTAGATTGCCAGTTGTAATTTTGGCAAAAATAAAACCAGCCATTTGTCATGACTGGTTTTATGCTGTCTAATTATCAGAAATCGTAACGCAGACCTGTCTCTACGCCAAACGCTTCTTTTTCAACACGTTCAAGCTGGTTGGCAGTGTTATATTGGAAAGTGGTTTGGTCATTATAAGACAGTGTACCAAAAGCACGCAGTCTAGCCCCACCATCATTTTTAAGCCATTTGACAATGCCTACACTGGCAACGGTATTTTCACCATCTTTCCAACCTTCATATTTATCAGCATGCCCTACCTGACCATAGACATCAGTTTTGTTATTGACTTTATAATAACCACTGATGATGGCTCCCAACTCTTTGTTGCCACTATTATAGTCCGTTTGTTGTGCCATGACACCCACAGTCAGCTCTTTGGTAGGTTTTAAAGACACCATCGCACGCAATGAATTAAAATCGCCCGCTTGGGTATATGCCACACCTGCATCAAATTTTTCATCTTCGTGTAGGATGTGCCCTGCCACCAAATCACGTCTTACATCAGTTGGCACACCATTTTTAAAAACAGTCACTTCGCCACCGTGATTATTTGTACCAGTAGTGCTACTGCTTGCATCCTCATCCATGGCATAGTGGAGCTTGACCTGAGTTTTACCGTCATTAAATCTCTTTCCAAACTAAAAATAAACCCTTATAAGTATTGGGGTTGAGGTTTTTAAAAATCCACAAAAATCGGGGTTTGGAAAGAAGTCTATTGAACTTAGGAGAGATGTATTGAATGACGTTATTATGACGGTCGCCCAAATAGCTAAATGGCAAGCCCACACCTGATGCGTAGACATAACTTTGGTCTACATAGTCAATGTCGTCATCAGGGGTGTAAATACGACCTGCACGCACAGTACCATACTGCTTATTTTTAAGCCCTAGGTAGGTATTACGAGATTCAAAATTTCTACCCGCCCCATCATCATCAAGATGAACACGATATTCTAGGTAGTATTCCAAATCCGTAGCATCGGTCAGTTTTTCATCACCTGTCAAACGCAAACGAGAACCGCCAGAGTTCATTTTAGTACGGTCAGTTTTCGCATTTGTGACAGCCCCAGTCACGGTATTGGTTGTCTTGGTGTCTACGTTATCATATGTGCCAAACAGATAAAGACGACCTGAGATTTTAGGGTCGGCATGAGCAGTTGTGGCGAGCATGGCACCAAGTGCGATGGAAGTAGCGATGGCTAGTTTTTGAGTGGAAAAATGTTTCATGATGTTCCTTAAGCTGAGATGGTGCCACCATGTCCACTTAATTAGTCCTAATTAAGCAGTCCCGACACGATGGCAACAGCGTTTATCTTGATACAAATTAACAGTTTTATAACTGCAAGGTAAATATACATAAAATTACATCATATTGCAAATATTTTTTAAAATAATACGTAAAAAAACCAAAAATCGGACATATTCACCCATAATTTGTCAGTTTTTGCCAAAATGGCGTGGTTTTTGTTTACATTTTTATAATTATTTTTTACAATAGTTCTTTTAAATTCATGATGATAACGAACATGACTGATACTCATTCTCCCTTAGATGTGGTGCTTGCCCTATCGCATTTGGATAAACCCCTAGCAGATATTAGCAGTGATGATTTTGATGATTATGCCAAACAGGTCATCGAAGCGATTGGCACAGCTTGCGACACCGCTCAATTACAAGAACTAAAAGGGGCATTGCAAGGCAAAAAATCCCCCATTACCGCCCTATCCAAACAAATGGGCGGACTGGACGCAGACGGCAAAAAAACCTATGGGGCGCACCTGCACGAGCTTCGCACTCGCATTGCCACCGCCTTTGATGAGCGTGGGGCGGTGCTGTCGGCACAGGCACTAAACGCCAAACTGCTTGCCGAGCAAATAGACATCACGCTCCCTGCTCGCCACAAGCCCACAGGTGGTCTGCACCCCATTACGCTTGCCACCGAACGCATGAAAAAATTCTTTGTACAGGCAGGATTTAGCGTGGCGACAGGTCCAGAAGTAGAGAGCGATTATTATAACTTTGAAGCCCTAAATATCCCCGACCACCACCCTGCCCGTGCCATGCACGACACCTTTTATTTTGACGCTCACTACTTGCTACGCACGCACACCAGCGGGGTACAGATTCGCACCATGGAAAAGAGCGAACCGCCCCTGCGTATCATCTGCCCTGGGCGTGTGTATCGCTGTGATAGCGACCAGACGCACTCGCCCATGTTTCATCAAATGGAAGGCTTGATGATTTCTAAATCGTCTAATTTTGCCGAGTTAAAGGGCGTGATTCATGAATTTTTGAATGCGTTTTTTGGTAAAGAAATGACCGTGCGTTTTCGTCCGAGCTTTTTCCCCTTTACCGAGCCGTCCGCCGAAGTGGATATTTTGTCTGACAGTGGCAAATGGCTAGAAGTGTTAGGCTGTGGCATGGTACACCCCCAAGTTTTGCGTAACTGTGGCATTGACCCTGATGAATATACAGGTTTTGCTTTTGGGCTAGGCATTGAGCGTTTTGCCATGCTGTATTATGGCATTGATGATTTGCGAGTCTTTTTCCAAAATGACGTAAGATTTTTGGGGCAGTTTGCTTAATCAACAAGGAGTGCAATCATGTTGCAAAGTTATCAAGCCGTCATTGAACACGGTCAATTAAAATGGCTAGACACACCCCCACAGGTACAAAATGCTCGCCTGATTGTAACGCTATTGCCTGATGATTTGGCATTTGATGAGTCGCAAACTTACGACCTAAACAAAAAAGGCGAAAAGCGTTTTGGCTTTATGCAAGGACAAGGGGCTGTTCCTGATGACATTCATTGGGGCGATGATGAAGTGGCAAAACTGTTTGGTGTGGACTGATGTATTTATTAGACACTCATATCGTCATTTGGCTTGCCCAAGAACCTCAAAAGCTAGATGAAAGATTAAAGGCTTTGCTTTTAAATAAAAATGTCAAAGTGTATTTTAGCACAGTCAATTTGTGGGAAGTTGCCATTAAAAAGGCGTTGGGTAAGGCAGGTTTTGATGTTGATGTCAAATTGCTTTATCAGCATTTGATTGAAAATCAGTATTTGGAATTACCAGTATTGTCAAGGCATTGCTTACTGGTGCAAGACTTGCCTTTATATCATAAAGACCCTTTTGACAGATTGATAATCGCCCAAGCCATGAGCGAAAATTTTACCTTAATCACAGAAGACACAATCATTCCCCAATACCCTAATTTAAAACTATTTAAATAATTTGAGAAACTTATGAAAATCAGCGAAAACTGGCTTAGACAATGGGTCAATCCCACTAATTCATCTGCCGAATTGGGCGAACAGCTTACCATGCTTGGCTTAGAATTGGACGGCATGGAGCCTATCGCCCCCATGTTTGGTGGCGTGGTTGTGGGACAGGTCATCACCTGCGACAAACATCCCGATGCCGACAAATTAAGCGTAACGACCGTCAATGTTGGCACCGACACCCCCCTACAAATCGTCTGCGGGGCAAGTAATGTACGAGCAGGACTAAAAGTAGCGGTTGCCACAGTCGGGGCAGAGTTACCGCCCCCAAGCACAAGTCAGGATGACAAGCCCTTTAAAATCAAAAAAGGCAAACTGCGTGGCGTGGAGAGTCAAGGTATGCTTTGTGGTGCGTCCGAGCTTGGTCTCATTGATGAGATAGACGGGCTTTTGGAGTTGGACGATGATGCCCCGATTGGTGTCAATGTACGAGATTATTTGGGGCTTGACGGACAGATTTTTGATGTGGCAATCACGCCCAACCGTGGCGACTGCCTAAGCGTGCTTGGCTTGGCTCGTGAGATGAGCGTGGCAAACCGCCTGCCCCTAAACCGCCCACAGATAAGTCAAACCGCCCCCACATTGGATAAGACGGTAAATGTCAAGGTGGCGGATGCGACCGCTTGTCCACGCTATCTTGCCCAGTACATCGGTAGCATTGACCGCACCGTAAAAACCCCCAAATGGCTCAAAGACAATCTTATGGCAAGCGGTCTGCGTACCCATAATTTTTTGGTGGACGTAACCAACTTTATCCTATTAGAACTCGGTCAGCCCCTGCACGCATTTGACGCTGATAAAATCGTGGGAGCGATTACGGTACGCCTTGCCAATCAAGGCGAAACGGTGGAACTGTTAAACGAGCAAACCATTACCCTAACAGGTGATGAGCTTGTTATCGCTGATGACGTGGGCGTGCTTGCACTGGCAGGGATTATGGGTGGGTCTCGCTCGGCGGTGTCGGACAGCACAACCAACATCGTGTTAGAATCGGCTCATTTTAATCAGCTAAACATCGCAGGGCGTGCCAGACGCTTTGGTTTGCACACCGATGCCAGTGCCAGATTTGAGCGTGGGGTGGATTTTGACTTACCAAAAATCGCCCTTGACCGTGCCACGACCTTGATAGCAACCATTGCAAACGGTCAAGTCGGACAAATCACCATGGCAGAGAGCGTGGCAGATTTGCCAAAACGTGAGCCTGTGCGTGTGCCATTTGACAAGGTAGAAAAACTGCTTGGCGTGGCGTTGTCTGCCGATGACATCACTGACCTATTAAACCGCCTAGAAATCCATACCACGTTTGACGGCACGGCATTTATTTGCCAACCCCCAAGTCATCGTTTTGACATCAGTATATCAGAAGACATTATTGAAGAGATTGCCCGTGTGTATGGCTATGACAACATCGCCCCACGCCTACCCCAGTTTGCGGTGGACATGAGCTATGACGATACGGCAGATTTGACTCATGTGCTTAAATTAACCCTTGCCAAACAGGGCTATTTTGAAGCGGTGAGTTTTAGCTTTTGTGATGACAAATTAGAACAACTGCTCGACGATGACAAATTGGGCGAGATTTTACCGCTTGCCAACCCAATCTCATCAGAGCTTGCGGTCATGAGACGTACGCTACTATCTAGCCTATTGCCTATTGTGAGTCATAACCTAAACCGCCAGCAAGCGGACGTGCGACTCTTTGAGACGGGTTTGTCATTTGTCGGCAAAGACGTGGCAAGTTTGGCACAAATCCCAAGCCTTGCTATCATCGCCACAGGACGAGCAACCGACAGCATTCATGGCGTGCGTGCGGTGGACTTTTTTGACCTAAAAGCGGACGTGGAGAGCCTGTTGCCACGCCACGCCACGCCCCATTATGAGCGGGCGGATTTGGCGTTTTTACATTCAGGACAAAGTGCGTATGTGTCGGTAGGCGGTGAGCGGATTGGCTATTTTGGGCAGTTGCACCCCAGTATCAGCACCGCCTTAGATTTGCCGACTGTGTGGGTGGCTCAGTTTGAACTTGACAAACTCATCAATCTGCACCGCACCGCCCTTGATGTCGCCTTGCCAAGCAAATTCCCAAGCGTTCGCCGTGATTTGGCGTTTTTCGTGGATAAGGAGCTGGCATGGCAAGACGTGGCAGATGTCGTGCGTGAAGTGGCAGGCGAGCATTTGACAGATGTTGCCTTGTTTGATGTCTATCAAGGCGACAGACTGCCCGAAGGCAAAAAATCACTGGCGTTTGCCATGACCTTACAAGATACCACTCGCACCCTTTCTGATGATGAGATTAAGGCTCTTATGGATAGGGTGATTGTGGCATTGACCGACAAATACCAAGCACAACTGCGTGATAGCTGATGTACTGACTTATCGGGGCGAATGTGGTTCGCCCTACAATCCAAACAGTCATTGATTAGCAATGCCGATTTTAATTTAATTTTAAAAGGATAACACATGGCAACCTTAACCAAAGCAGACATGGTAGACCATTTGACCATTCGCCTGCGTATGACTCGCCAAGATGCTCGCAAATTGGTGGATACCTTTTTTAGTGAGATTAGCCAAAGTTTGGCGGACGGTAAAGAAGTCAAGCTCTCAGGCTTTGGCAACTTTGAATTAAAAGACAAAAAATCTCGCCCCGGTCGCAACCCCAAAACAGGGGAAGTTATCCCTGTCAAGGCTCGCCGTGTCGTTACCTTTAAGGCAGGGCAAAAGTTTCGCCGTCAAATTGATGTGAAATAACACGGTTAATTTTTTAAAATTTGCAAAAGGCGGATACGCCCCAATCAAGCCCCGATGATTGGGGCTTTTTGGTGTGTTATATGGGGTAGATGGCGATTTGAACTTGATATTTGCCACAGGCTTGTAGGGGCGTGTTGAACACGCCCTTTTATGACATTGCTACACAAGGCGTGCACAGCACGCCTCTACATCCAAACATCATTGTGTTTGTGATAATTTTAAAGTTTCTTGGGTGCATATAGGGCAAATGGCGATTTGTCCACACATACGCATGATTTGCTTATACACAACCAAGGCATAACTTACATAAGCACACAAAGCGGTACATAAATTTACTTGGTAAATGGGGCAGAACTTGTTAAAGTAAGACATCACGATTTAGGGCGTGCCTATCATTGATAACATTTTTATAAAATAAGATGAAAACTTGACAATTTCAATCAATTTTTGCATGAAAAATGGCTAAATCTTGTTTTTCATCGTCAAAAACTTGTCTGATAGAATAACTATCAACCTGCGTTTTTTCCTTGAAAAACGTGCGATTTTTCTCATTTTTTATTGCAAATACCAAAGGAAGGCACGCCCTAGTGATAAAGTAATGTTAATCCACTGATAAATAAGGACAATCCCATGAGCGACACCCAAACCCACATTGACACCATTGGCGAGTTGGTCAAAGACATCAAATTTACCATGATGACAACCGTTACCGCAGACGGACATTTGCACGCCTGCCCCATGACAACCAGCGAGTTTGATTTGGCCAAAAAAGAGATTTGGTTCATCGCTGATGCCAGCACCCAAACCGTTGCCGACATTAAGGCAAACCCACAGGTCAATCTGTCCTACACCGCCCAAAACAACAAGGACTATCTGTCTATCAATGGTAAAGCCGAACTAGTCGCTGACCCCGCCAAACTCGATGAGCTATGGTCGCCCATGTACAGTGCCTTTTTTGCCAATGGCAAAGATGATGCCAATGTACAACTCATCAAAGTCGTCCCCAATGGGGCAGAATACTGGCTAAGCGGTAACAGTGTCGTTAATATGTTCAAACTAACAGCGTCTGCCATTACAGGCGGTAAGGTTGCCGATAGCTTGGGCGAGAATGCGTCTGTGCGTTTTTAAGATTAACTTAAAATTCAATTAAATCCAACCCAAACAAAACCCATGCCGAAACATGGGTTTTGTCCATTTTTGCAATAAAAATATCACAGCTCGCCAAATTTGCGTTTGGCTTTTTTCTCTTGACGTTTGGCAAAGAATACTTCTTCGACCGCTCGTTTTTTGTAGGGCTTTTTCATACCGTCTCTACCGCCAAATTTTGCCGTCTCTCTGCCGTCCTTGCGTTTGTCATCACGCCATGCACGCTCGCCTTTGTAGGTATTATCACGTTGTCCAAATTCACGGCTGTTTTCACGGGCATAACTTTCGTGCCTATTTTCACGGCTGTTTTCACGACCATGTTCACGAGCATAGCCAAAAGATTTGGGCTTGTCTTGGCGAGTACGTCTGTCGTCTCTGTCGCCAAAACGCTCTTGGTATGGCTTGGCAACACGCTCATCACGTCCGCTCTCGCCACGCTCATATCGCTCTGTGCGGTATTGGCGTTCACGGTTTGGTCTGTCGCCTTGTCGGTCATAACTTCTACCATAGCCATTGTTATCGCTGTACTTATCACGACCTGCTCTGCCGTCTGGTCTGTCGCCTTGTCGGTCATAAGCCTGCTTATCATAAATCTGTCTGTCATGACCGCCAAATGAAGACCGCCCCGAGCGAGTACTAAACTCCGCTCTCTCGCCACGCCCAAAGCCACGACCGCCCGAGCGACCATAACGCTCGCCACGTCTGCCACGCCCTTCACGTCTGCCGTCTTTATCTTTGGCACTTGGGGCGGGACGTTTGGGTTCTAACCCTACGACCACTTCTTCTTTCATTTCACGGTTTAGATAGCGGTTGATGTGTCCAAGCTGACGTCTGTCGTCCATGCTACATAGGTTCATGGCGACCCCTGTCCGCCCTGCACGCCCACAGCGACCAATGCGGTGTACATAGTCTTCGACTTGGCGTGGCAAATCATAGTTCACCACATGGCTAATGGCAGAGATGTCAATGCCACGAGCGGCGACATCAGTGGCAATCAAAAAGTTGCATTTGCCCGACTTGACATCGCTGATGATACGGTTACGCTTGCCTTGTGGCAAATCACCGTGCAGATAGCGAGCTGATAGCCCTGCTTCGGTGAGCGATTCGGCAAGCTGTTCGGTACTGCGTTTGGTGGCGGTAAAAATCACCGCTTGGTTAATCTCAGGATTGTTTAGAAGTTCAATCAAAATCTTATTTTTGTGGTGAAAATCATCACAAAAATACACGCTCTCATCGATATGAGCCGACTCAACTTTGATAGAGACACGCTCAGGATTCACGGTAAAGCTCTCGGCAATCTTGCCAACCGCTCCGTCCCATGTCGCTGACGACATCACGGTTTGGCGTTCGCTCGGGGCGGCTTCTAGGATAGTCTTGATGTCATCGGCAAAACCCATGTCCAGCATACGGTCAGCTTCGTCTAGTATCAGCGTGTCAAGCTCGGACAAATCCACACGCCCGTCATTCATGTGGTCAATCAAGCGACCCGGTGTGGCGATGACAATCTGCACGCCCTTACGCAAGGCACGAATCTGTCCGCCATACGGAGCTCCGCCAACCAATGGCACACTAAAAATCCCACGCATTTCACTGCTGTATTTACGCACGTTGTCCTGCACCTGCATGGCAAGCTCACGGGTGGGGGTGAGTATCAAGGCTTTAATGGCGGTCTTTTGGTGGCGGTTGTGTGATTTTTGGCTAAACTCGCTGGATTTTTCGGCAGGTTTTGGCTGGGCTAATTGGTGCAAAATCGGCAGGACAAACGCCGCCGTTTTGCCCGAGCCTGTTTGGGCAGACAATAGCAAATCACGTCCGTCTATGGCGTGGGGGATTGCCCCTGCCTGAATGGGCGTGGGCGTGGTATAACCTGATTTGGTTAGGGCTTTTAAAATGGGTTTGGCAAGTTGCAACTGCTCAAACGTTAAGCTGTTTTGCTCTTTTTGCTCGGTGGGTTGTTCGCCTGTTTGCTCATTTTGTGGGGCAAAATCTTGTTGGTGTTGGGTTGTCATAAATAACCTTGATGTCATGATGTTGATAATAATCGCTGGCTTGGCGAACGTGGTTAGGTTTTTAAAATGTCTATTTAAAAAAATCTTAAACCCCAATCTCAACTTGTATAAGTGATTGATTTATCAAAGGCGAATTGCAATTCGCCCCTACACCCAAAAAATAATTATGGGACAATCAATAAGTTACCATGTTAAATTGAGAAAGAAGTATCTTAAAAAGTCATCTAAATGGCAAAGGATAACCCTTGCCAAACCCAATCATGTTTTACAAAAACACCGAAGACAATTCATACTGCCAACAGTTTGCCATTGGTTTTATAATCAAAACCAATCTTGACAAAATCAGCAATCATGATGATAAGAAGTACACAGAAGTCATTTTAGACGTGCCATTTTAATTATATTAAAAAATAAACAATGGCAATTTGCATTTTTCTGATATATTTATCATTAAACGTAATGATGAAATATCCAAACGCCCAGAAGTATAAAACGAACTTAACTCGTTCTTAAACACATTTGACGGCAAAACCGTCCTAGCCTACGATGTGGCTTATTATATATTATAATATGAATAGAAAATAAGCAGGTTCAGCGATGTTTTGGCAAATTATTTTACCAAAGAGAACCATTATACCACAGTTTTTGGCAAAGTAGGCAGGAAATTTTGGTAAATTTTAGGGGTTTTTGGCTTTTAAAAATGCCCCGAAAATGCAATAATAGTGTTTTATCATTGGCATTGTTTAATGCAAGATGTTTTTTAAAACATGGACATCCACCCAAGAAACTTTAAAATTACTACAAGTACAATAATGTTTGGATGTAGGGGCGTGCTGTGCACGCCTTGTGTAGTAATGCCATCAAAGGGTATGCTCAGCACACCCCTACAAACCCATGGTGGATATCAAGTTGGTTGGGTGCATAGGGTGAAACACAACGCTCAAATAAATGCGTTGATAGGGTAAATTATAATCCACCCCGACAAATCCGCCCAAAGACATGATTGATGACAATGCCTATATATTTTATCAAATAGTGATTGAAATTTTAGATTAAAGGACATGACGTGGTACAGATTCGAGACAGCTTGCCCCTGCTGACAGGCAAAGACTCAGGCGACAGTGCAAGCCTAGCAGCAAGCCTTGTGGCAGACCAATTACACCCCGATTTTCAGGCACAGCTTCACAGTCAAAAACTCACCACCACCCACGACCACAGCCACGCCACCGACACGCCTGCCAAGATTAGCGAGACGGACATTGATGTCGCCCAATGGCTATCCAATGTCGCCCAGCGTATCGGCAAAGATGAGTTACCCCTGCTCAAAAAAGCCTGCCAATTTGTACAGGTACAATCATCCAAACCCCATAACTCTCGCTCGGGGGCGTATGTGACGGGCATTGGCATGGCGGACATTTTGGCATATCTGTTCCAAGATGAAAACGCACTGGTCGCCGCCATGCTCTATCGCTCGGTACGGCGTGAACTGATTGGCATGGACACCATCGCTCATGAGTTCGGGGCGGACATCGCCCATCTCATCGAAGACACGCTTGCTATGGGGCGACTGTCCGAGGCGATAGAGGGCAACAAACGGCTTGAAGATTATTTTGAAAATAACAACCGTGAACAGCTATCCACCATATACAGCATGCTCATTAGCACCACCAATGACGTGCGGGCGGTGCTCATCAAACTTGCCGAGCGTACCTTTGCCATGCGTGAGCTGTCCTTTGCCACAGCTGACCGCCAAAAACGGGTGGCTCGTGAGGTCATGACCATCTATGCTCCATTGGCTCACCGCTTATCCATCGCCTAGCTAAAATGGGAATTAGAAGACCTGGCTTTTCGCTATCTTGCCCCTGATGAGTACAAACGTATCGCCAGTCTGCTTGCCCAAAAACGTAGCGAGCGTGAACGTTACATCGAAGAAGTCAAGCAAACACTCACCGATGAGCTAAATCGGGTCGGTATCAAATGCGAAGTCTCAGGGCGTGTCAAACACATCTACTCCATCTATCGCAAGATGATAAAGAAAAACCTATCCTTTGACCAGCTCTATGACATCAGAGCCTTACGGGTACTGGTAAACACCAACGCCGAGTGCTATCATACCCTAGGCGTGGTGCATGGACTGTGGCGACACGTCCCCGAGCAGTTTGATGACTACATCACCAACCCCAAACCTAACGGCTACAAGTCGCTACACACGGTCGTCATCGCCCAAAATCGCACCCTGGAAGTGCAGATTCGCACCTTTGACATGCACTTTGAGGCGGAGCTTGGCAAAGCGTCGCACGTCAATTATAAAGAGGGCTTAAAGGGCAATAAAACGGACGACTATCTCACCGCCAAAATCAGCTCACTAAGACAGCTTCTGGGTGGAGACAAAAGCGAGAGCGACGAGATAGAGCTTGACAACCTTGATAACGTCCAACAAATCTACGTGTTTAGCCGAGACGGGGACATCACCGAACTGCCCAAGGGGGCGACCGTGCTTGACTTTGCCTACCATGTGCATACCGAAGTTGGCAATCGTGCCCAAGGGGCAAGGGTAAACGGGCGTTATGTGCCACTGACTCATCAGCCCAAAACAGGCGACCAAGTGGAGATTATCACCAAATCAAGCCGTGAGCCGAATCGTGACTGGCTTGTCTCATCGCTCGGATACATCCATACCGCTCGTGCCAAAGCCAAACTACGTCAATGGTTTAACAAACAAGACCGTGACAAAAACATCGAAACAGGCAAAGCCCTGCTACTGCGTGAGTTAGAGCGACTGAGCGTGGCGGTGTCGGGCGTGGACTTTGGTGTGCTGTGCCGAGAGCTGGACTACAAAGGTGAAGATGAGCTGTATCTTGCCATCACCATGGGCGAGATTGGGGTTAGCCAAATCTCAGGCAAAATCATCAAGGATTTGAACCTAAGCACGCCCAATGTCAGCGAAACGCACATCGAATCCAAATCCCAAACTCGCCCCAACAAATACAAGATTGACGTGCATGGGCTGGACAATGTCGAGATACACCTTGCCAAATGCTGTAACCCTGTACATGGCGAACCCATCACAGGCTTTATCACGCTCATGAATGGGGTCAGTATCCACAGTAGTGACTGCGTGGAGCTGTCACGGCTCGCCCAAAAAGAGCCAGAGCGGGTCGTCTGTGCCGACTGGCAAGCGGAGTTTGGGCGGTATCAGCCTGTCTGTGTGGTCGTGGACGCTCACGCCACAAGCGGACTGCTGCGGGATTTGTTTAATGTCATCGACCGTGAGAAAGTCAATATCCAACGTGCCGAGACAGTCTTTGATGACGGCATGGACGCTCAGATGAAATTCTTTGTGGAAGTGGCAGGCATTGAGCATTTATCTCGCCTGCTTGCCAAAATCGAACAACAGCCAAGCGTGGTCAAGGCAAGACGAAGTGTGGGTTAGGATTTAAAAACGCCAAAACAAAAAACGGTTCAGAGTGAACCGCTTTTTATGGTTGTCAGGCTGTCTATTTGGCGTGCTTGATACACTCTGTGGCATACGGCACCGCATCCAGTCGCCCTTCTTCTATCTCTTCACCGCACTCACTGCATTCGCCATACAAGTCGTTTTCAATGCAAGATAAAGCGACATTGACTTTGGCAAGGTTTTCTTGGGCTTCGATGAGCAGATTTTTACGCATGTCGTTTTCTTGGGCGGCGACAGCTTGATCGTCCCAATGTTGTCCTAGCTCATCTTGGGGGTGTTCTAGGTGATTGGTGATTTTATCAATGCGGTATTCGTACTCTGCTTTTAGGGCGAGCAAATCGGCTTTGTGTTTGTTGATGTCCATGATAACTCCTAATGGCTAATAAAATAAAGGATTTAAGTATAGATTAGCACAAATTTAGGATATTGGGTAGCGGTATTTTTAGCCCCCTGACAAATAGCCATTTTTTATTAAGTTTGCTACAATACCCCAAATTTTTTATTGACACCACACCATGAAAACCAATTTTGACACCCGCTCCATTGCCGAATTTACCGAATCTGCCTACCTAAATTACGCCATGTACGTCATCATGGACAGAGCCTTACCGCACATCGCTGACGGCTTAAAGCCCGTTCAAAGACGTATCATCTACGCCATGAATGAGTTAGGACTTCGCCATACCGCTAAGCCCAAAAAGTCCGCCCGCACCGTGGGCGACGTGCTTGGCAAATACCACCCCCACGGCGATACAGCGTGCTATGAAGCCATGGTGCTTATGGCACAGCCGTTTAGTTATCGCTATCCGCTTGTCATGGGGCAAGGCAACTGGGGCAGTCCTGACGACCCCAAATCCTTTGCCGCCATGCGATATACCGAAGCCAAGATGAGCAATTACGCCAGCACCCTGTTGTCCGAGCTTGGCGAAGGTACGGTGGATTTTATCCCCAACTTTGACGGCACGATGAGCGAGCCTGCCACGCTCCCTGCCCGCTTGCCAAACATCTTGCTAAACGGCACCACGGGCATTGCCGTGGGGATGGCGACCGACATTCCGCCCCACAATCTCACCGAGACCGTCAAGGCGTGTATCAAACTCCTAAAAAACCCTACCATCACCACAGCCGAGCTATGCAAAACGGTACTTGCCCCTGATTTGCCGACATCTGCCGAGATTATCACACCAAAAGATGAGCTTGTCAAAATGTACGAAACAGGGCGTGGCAATTACAAAATGCGAGCGACTTATCATATTGATAAGCAAGACAAAAATACCGTCATCATAGACGCTTTGCCCTATCAGGTCTCAGGCTCAAAAATCATTGAACAGATTGCCAAACTCATGACCGACAAAAAACTGCCGTGGGTCAATGACATCACAGACGAATCCGACCACGAAAACGCTTGCCGTATTGTCATTGAGTTTAAGCGGGGCAAGGTTGAGATTGACAAAATCATGGCTCATCTGTTTGCCACGACCGACCTAGAAACGTCCTATCGGGTCAATATGAATATGATTGGGCTAAATGGCAAACCTGAGGTCAAAAATTTAAAACAAATCCTATCCGAATGGCTCTCATCACGCCGTGCGGTGGTGCTAAGACGACTTGCCAACCGCCTTGATAAGATTGACAAACGCTTGCACATCTTGGCAGGTTTGCTCATTGCGTATTTGCACATTGATGAAGTCATTCACATCATTCGCACCGAAGACGACCCCAAGGCGGTCTTGATGAGCCGTTATGGATTGTCGGATACCCAAGCGGACGCCATTCTTGACATCAAACTTCGCCAATTAGCCAAATTAGAAGAGATTGAGCTTAATGCCGAGCGAGATGAACTACAAAAAGAGCGAGCCATCATTGCCGAACAAATGAATAACCCCGATAGCCTGACAAATCTACTGATAGACGAGCTAACCGCCGACATGAAAACGCATGGCGACAAACGCAAATCGCCTGTCGTGGAGCGTGAAGAGTCTGTCGCTGTCAAAGCGTCCGAGCTGACCCCGAGTGAGAGCGTAACCGTCATCATCTCAAAAGCAGGCTGGATTCGCATGGCAAAAGGGCATGAGATTGACCCTGTCGCCCTAAACTTTCGCACAGGCGATGAGTACGCCACGCACGCCCTTGGCAAGACGGGCGAGCGACTCATCGTGCTTGACAACATGGGGCGTAGCTATGGGCTAGACACGGCAAGTCTGCCGTCCGCTCGTGGGCAGGGCGAGCCGATTAGCAGTATGCTTAATTTGGCAAATGGCGTAAAAATTGAGCAAGCCCTATTTGGACAATGCCCCATTGTTCTAGCCAGCAGTCAAGGCTACGGCTTTATCACCGACACCAAAGGGCTAGACACCGCCCAAAAAGCAGGTAAAGCGGTGGTCAATCTGGGGGATGCAACCCTGTTGCCATTTGCCCCTGTGGATAACGCCACGCACATTGTGGTGGTAAGTAGTGGCGGAAATCTGCTCATCTTTAACCGTGATGAATTGCCCGTACTGGCAAAGGGCAAGGGCAACAAACTCATGAGCCTAAAAGACAACGAAACGCTGGTGGCGGTGTGTGCCTTAGCCGATACGGACAATCTTATCATTCGCACCAATAAACGCACGCTCACCCTAAAACCTGCCGACTGGGCAAGCTATCAAGGCAAACGTGCAGGGCGTGGCGGAGCATTACCAAAAGGATTTTTGAGCGTGGTGGGGATAGGCGTGGAGCGTGTGGAAAAGGTGGAGAGTTAGGCGTTTTGTGGGGTGTGTATCACACGCTTTTAAATGAAAGATATTAGACCTCTTTCCAAAC
>NZ_MXAN01000004.1 GCF_002027545.1 Moraxella lacunata | reverse complement strand
TTTTTTAAACAGGCATTTTTTATTGCAAATACCAAAGGTAGGCACGCCCTAGAGTGTGCCTACCTTTGGTAATATTTTCATAAAATATGATGAAGACTTAACACTTCCATCAAACACCAAGGGTGGGCATGCCCTACTGACATAAAGTTGAGAGTAGAGTGTATTCTATAAAAATACCATCAATGGCAGGTGCTACTTACCCTAGCATTCATTTAAGCCTAATACTTGACTAATCAGCTCATAAGCAATCGTCCCTTGCTTGGGAATCAGTGGTAGGTCATCTTTGCCAAAGAACTGAGCGTGGGACAGTTCATCTTCATCGATGACGATGTTTCCCGACTTATAAGTGGCACAAAAGCCAAGCATAAGATTGGTCGGATATGGCCAGGCTTGGCTTTTGATGTAGCGGATGTTGTTCACATGAATGCCTGTCTCTTCTAGCACTTCACGATGAATGGTCATCTCGGCACTCTCGCCCACTTCCATAAATCCAGCGATGAGTCCATACATGCCTGTTGCCTGATGGCGATGATGTTGTGCTAATAGGATTTGGAGCTGACCTGTCACAGGACAGGGACGGGTGATGGCGATGATGACACAAGGCTGTATTTTAGGATAAAAATGCTGATGGCAGGCAGGACATGCCATGGTGTTTTCTTTGTGATGGCGCACTGTTTTGGTGCCACAATAACCGCAGAATTGATTGCCCTTTTGCCATAATAACAGCTGAATGCCTGCCGAGATTTCATGGGCGGTGTAGCTGTCGGTTGCGGCAACAGCATGGCGATAGGCGATGAACTCGCCATTAAGATGGTCGAGATGATTTGGTTTGGTAGGGTGTGGCTCGACCATCTTTTGATAATCAATGGCAAACACCCGCCTGTCATCATATCTAAAATGAAGCAATTCAACCACGCCCAGTGTGTCATCTAAACCATCGTCCAAGCCGTCAATTAAACCATCTATGCCTATCTCGATATGGTCAAATGCATAAGGTTTGCCATCACGACAAAAAACACGTTCGCCATCAATGACCCATATTGTATGGATAGTCGATGACGGCGTGCCTGTGTAAGTGATGTTCTGATGGCTCATGCCACAAGCTGATTTAAGCTATTTTGGCTGATGAGAATGCTTTGTTCATTGGTGGGTCGGTTTTCTTCGAAGTTTTCAAATTCAAAGTCCGCTGCAACCAAGACATCTGCCCAAGCATTGCTGATGCGTGCCAGCTCGCCATCAGGGGCGGTTTTGACTTTATCAAGCAGTCCATTTTCTAGGCGACGAGCCAGCAGATACAGCTGAGCTGAGGTGGCAGATAGACGTAAGAATGCTGCCGCCCCTGCCACTTGGCGAATCATCTCGGGCGTGTTTTGTAGGTTCATGATGTCACGGTTACTATCTGCGATATAGTCAGTCAATGCCAATGTCGCCGCGGTTAGGTTGCTACGTGCTTCTTTGACTAGGGCTTCATAAGACGTGTCTAGCTGATGCAGGGAGATTTCACGGTTATGCAGGGGTAATTTAACCGCCCCAGGGGTGTGACTCTTGGCAAGGAAGATGGCAACGTTTTCGGCGACCAATAGTTTGTCCAAGAAAGTATCCAAGTCTTCTAAGGTGGGATTTTGCCATCCGCTTACTTGTGCTGACGCTGCTGTTAGTGCTTGGCTAGCATCGGCAAGTTCTAACAAGGTCATGGTCTGGGATAAGGTGTTAAGCTCGGCTTTGATGTCATCAATTCTGACTATGTCGCCAATCTCGCCCATGCCGTTAGATGCACGCACGAATTTATCTACTTTTTGTTTGATGGTTTCTAATTGCTCTTGAATCAAGTCATTGAGCGTGTCGGTAATTTCACGGTTAGGTCCGAACAAGAAGCGTTGCATTTCGCTAAATTTGGTGTCACTTACTCGGTTTAGAGCGTATTTTTGGTTGGCAAGGGTGGCAAAATCTTTGTTTTTGTTGCAAGCAAAGCTGACCATCTCGGCAAAACGACGGTCTTCAATCGGCAAATAGTCAGAAAACTGTTGTTCTAGGTAAACCAAGATACGCTTTTTGGCATGGCTAAGTGGCAGGTCGTTGGCGATGTTTTGGGTGATGGTCTTTGCCGACTGCCAAAATAGGGTGTCAGAATGCTGGGCAATCAAAGCACAGGCTTTAGTCATGCCATCTAATTTTTGGCGTTCATCATCAGAGATGACACCGTCTTTATTTTCAAGGATGACAGACAGACCTGCACGATAGGCTTGGGTTAAGGCTCTGACATTGAGTCCGAGCGTGCTAAGAGAAGCGTAGTTTGCTTGGGGGTCGGCGATGATAACGCTGTTGATGTTTTGGTTTAGGGTGGTGGATTCGATGACAGCATGTCCCAAATGCCCACCGAGTTTATTGATGATGGGTAGTAGCAGGGCGGGTTCGGGTGTTTCTTTTAATAAGACAAATTCAACATAGCGGTCTAGTAGCATGATGGCTTCTGAGATGTCTGTCATCAGAATTTCATTTTCGTCTTCGTCGCCATTGGCATTACCGTGCAACAGAGTATAACTTGCTGATAGATTCTCGGCAAGCAGTCCTGCTCCATTAAAGGCAATTAATTTAAAAATGGCAGACAATTGTGATAGGTTATTTGCTGAATCTAATAACAGGGGAGCTTGGTCAGGGTCATCATAAAACTCACGCAAATGTACTTCGGCGTCTTTTAGTACAGAGCCGATTTCGTTACGCAAAATATGAAGTGATGATAAGTCAAAATTGGTGGCGGTTTTGGCTGATTGAGTCATGATAATCCTGTTGTTTTACAGCACGCATTAATAATCGCTACATTTAACCATGTTTGGTGAAACTTGGCAAGTAAAATTATGCTAAATAGGGCAAATATCGGATAAATTGTTATTTAAGTACGCTCTCACGCCATGCCCCATCGGCAGAGAAGTCGTCTTTTGAGCGGATTAGTTGGGCGGACAATGCACTTAAATCACTAAAACTAATCTCGCCCCTGTTGTCATCTTGGCTCGCCCCTTCTTCTTCCATGCTCATGGCAATCTGTCCGCTGGTCATGGCAAGATAGACTTCAAGCAAAATCTGCGAGTCCTTTAATGCCCCGTGGTAGGAACGGTCAATGTCCTGACCGACATCTAGGCGTTTGGCAAGGGCGTCCAAATTATTCTTTTGCCCTGCATACATTTTGCGGGCAAGCATGAGTGAGTCGATGACCTCCACGACATCGGCAAAGTCGGTCATGCCCACTTTATCAAACTCATGCGATAAAAATTTCATATCAAACTGGGCGTTATGAGCGATGATTTCCGCCCCTTTCATGAACTCATAGACATAAGGAGCAACATCGGCAAATCGGGGCTTGTCTACCAAAAATTCATTATGAATGCCGTGAACGCCAATGACTTCATCGTCCATCTCCCTGTCGGGATTTAGGTACACATGCAGTTGAACCCCAGTTGGCTTACGCTTGACCATCTCAACAATGCCAATCTCAACAATACGGTCGCCCGTGGCAGGGTCAATGCCCGTCGTCTCCGTATCCATAATCAGCTGACGCTCTGACGCCCCACGATGAATGGGGTCGGGCAGTATCGCCCAAAACGGCTCACGAATCTCATCGGTACGTCCGTCATAGTCGGGGTTTTGGTGGTTGTGGCGAACCACTTGCATGGGGGCAGGTGGTGTTTTTTTCTTGGATTTTTTGGCGGGGGTTTCATTTTGATTTTGGCTGACTGGCTCGCTGTCATTAATATCCGCTCCCACATCTACCATTGGGGTAGCAGGGTCAAATTCATCATCTGCCATCATGTTTGCCATGTCGGCATAATAACCCATGTCATCGCCCAAATTGCTCTCATAAGCGGCATTGTCATGAAAATCATTGCCGTGAAAATTGCTGTCATCAAGAGCGTGGTTGGTGGTCTCATTCATCGTGGTTGTCTCGTCTGTCTCTTTTGATATGATGTTTGGCTCGGTATTGGTTTTGTTGTCTGTCTGGGTGTTGCTTGCAGGGTTATTTGTGGGGACGTGACTGATAAACAACTCGCCACTGCCAGTAACACCATCATTGGCAAGTTTGTCCGCCATCTCATTGCCGACATGTCCTGCGTGTCCTTTTATCCATTGCCAATCAATGGTGCGACGTTGGCAGGCGTTATCTAGGCGTATCCATAGGTCTTGGTTGAGTACCGCTTTGCCGTCTGCTTTTTTCCAGCCTTTGGCTTTCCATCCGTTAATCCACTGGGTAATGCCGTTTTTGACATAGCCCGAGTCCGTCCAAATCTGTATCGGTGTGTCAGCAGGCGTGCGTTCTAGGGCGGTGATTGCCCCCATGAGTTCCATGCGATTGTTGGTGGTGTCGCTCTCACCGCCCCAAATGTTTAGCACGTCGCCTGTGGGGTAGATGATGTGCGTGCCAAATCCGCCAGCAGACGCCCCTGCCTTGCCGTTGCCTTTACATGCCCCGTCAGTATAAGCGATGATGGTCATGAGTGTACGCCATTTGTTTTATATAAATTTTTTAAAAACCATGCCAATGCCATGTCATAACCCATGTCGCCAAGCCCACAAATCACGCCCACCGCCTTATCCGAAAAATACGAATGACTGCGAAACGGCTCACGAGCATGAACGTTGGATAAATGCACTTCAATAAAGGGTTTGCCACTGGCAAGTAAGGCATCACGAATGGCAACGGATGTATGGGTAAAGGCGGCTGGATTGATGATGACCCCATCAAATTTGTCGTGGTCGTCCGCCAATACGCCTTGGCTACCGATGATGTCCACGATGTCGCCTTCGTGGTTGGACTGAAAATGGTCAAGTTGGATACCGTGCTGATGAGCGGTGGTGGATAGGCGGTGAACGATGTCTTGTAAGGTGGTCGTACCATAAATGTGCGGTTCACGCTTGCCCAGTAAGTGTAGATTGGCACCGTTTAGCACTAATAGTTTGCGATTTAGGGGAGTGGTTTGGTTCATGAGTGTTGATGTCTGTGTGTTTTATGTTAAATGCTGATTATTTTAACAAATTTTTAAAGGTAGTGGGGCGTAAATTTTTTGTTAATGTTTGGTTACATACGTTTACAGCCCTTTAAAAGTGTGCTATATTTAGGCACGAGTTTACGATAACTGCATAGTGCGTAGGCTTATTTGGTTATTTGTATCATTGTAAGTGTTACAATGTGGTATTTTTTAAGGAAGTGTTATGTCTGCTCGTGAACAAGGTCAGGTTAAATGGTTTAACAATGCCAAAGGTTTTGGCTTTATCCAGCGTGCCACTGGCGAAGATGTGTTTGTGCATTTTCGTTCTATTGTCGGTGACGGCTATCGCTCGCTCAGAGAAGGTGAAATGGTGGAATTTGTCGTGACCGAAGGCGATAAAGGATTGCAAGCCGAAGAAGTCACCAGGTTAATGTGATATTTAAGTCACGCAAAACCTGCCCTTGGGGTGGGTTTTTTTGTGGGGGTTTTAAAATTGGGCTTTAACATTAGCCTTTAAAATCAAGCTTTTAAATTGGGTTTTGCCTGTCATGATAAGTTGTGATAAAATATAAGATTGATTCTTTTATAAAGGCGTGATTATGCAAAAGCCAAACAAACTTATCTGCACACTCGGTATCCTAGCGTTGCTCGGTATCAGTGGTACGGCTCATGCGGCAGTGACCTTATCAGCGGACGAATCAGCCAGAATCGAAGAGATAGCAGGGATTTGCATGGTTGCCAGTAAAGGTGTTTATGACATCGCCATCGACCATCAAAATGGGGTCAGCAAAGACAAAGCCAAGAAAAACCTTGATAAAGCCCTAAAAAGAGTGGAAAAAAGTTTTTCCAAAAAAGACATGGTGTCATTTATTGATGAGACATGGCACAACGGCTTGAACATCATTTATAAAATGCCTGTTTATGATGACAAAGCTGACAAAGAGCGGTTTGTTCAGCAAGCCGTGGAAGGCTCACTTAATGCCTGTTTTGATGATTTGGATGGATGATTTAAAATTATCAAAAGATAAAAACGTAAATATTGCCAATCACTTTTGTTTTATCATTTTTTAAAAATATCATTGATAAGCATTTGGTAAAAATACCAAACAACCTAATTCGCCCATTTAGCTTAAAAGGACATGCCCTTGACCGAGCAATTTAGCACGTTTCGTGACTTACCCTTAGCAGAACCCATCCAAAAGGCAGTATCGGCTTTGGGTTTTGAGACTCTCACGCCCATTCAAGCCCAAATCTTGCCCCACACCCTAGCAGGACAAGACGCCATTGGACAGGCACAGACAGGCACAGGCAAGACCGCCACGTTTTTGATTACCATTATCCAGAGCCTGCTGTCTCGCCCGTTTGGCGATGATGAGACACGTTATTTGGGTGAGCCACGGGCGTTAATTCTAGCACCAACCCGAGAGCTAGCACAGCAGATTTATAGCGACTGCCGAGAGCTGGTCAAATACAGTGGACTGTATGCCTTGTGCATGACTGGTGGGGCGGATTATGACAAGCAGGCAAATGAGATAAATCGTCGTCCGATGGATATTTTGATTGGCACCCCAGGGCGGATTATTGACTGGGTGCAAAAGGGCGTGCTGTTTCTTGACCGTGTGGAAGTGCTGGTGTTAGATGAAGCCGACCGCATGCTTGACATGGGATTCATCCCTGATGTTAAGCGACTCATCAACAAAATGCCTGCCAATACGCACCGCCAAAGTTTGCTGTTCTCGGCGACGTTTAATACCGACGTCATGAATTTGGCGTATCGTTGGCTGTATCAGCCAACTTTTGTGGAAATCGCCCCCGAGAGTCGCACCAATAAGAACATTGAACAGCGTTTTTATCTATTGACAGACCGCCAAAAACTGACGGCATTAAAGCAGTTGCTTGGCAGTGATGATGTCAAAAAAGCCATCGTTTTTGCCAATCGCAAAGACCAAGTCAAACGTCTGTATGACAATCTGCGTAAGCATGTGGATGTGACCATGCTCTCGGGTGATGTCGCCCAAGCCAAGCGAGAGCGTTACCTAAAACGCTTTAAAGATGGCGAAGTCAATGTATTGGTGGCGACCGACGTGGCAGGGCGTGGCATTCATGTGGATGACGTGACTCATGTCATTAACTACACACTGCCTGATTTGCTCGATGATTATGTTCATCGTATCGGACGCACAGGGCGAGCAGGGCAGTCGGGCGTGTCTATTAGCTTGGTGGGCGAAGATGACGCCTTTAACCTACCTGCCTTAGAGAAGCATTTGGGCATGAAGTTTGGTTTGTTGCAGTTTGATGATTTGGTGCAAGACTAGGTGTAAACTGGCATGATGGCTAAATATCATGCCAAATGGTATTGCAACTTAGGTGCGATTTAATACAGAAATAAACACAAAAATCATAACAACCAATCATTAAAAACAATAAAAGGCATGGCATGTGTCACGCCATATAAACCAATGAACGAACATAGTCTAATCCTTGACCCTGTCAATATCCCATTGTCTTTGTACATTCACATTCCGTGGTGTGTCAAAAAATGCCCATATTGTGATTTTAACTCGCACGCCTTGCCCGAGTCTGCCCCCTTTGCCGACTATGTCACGGCACTTTTGGCTGACGCTCGCTCGCAAGTCGCCTTAGCAGGGGGGCGTGCGATACAAAGTATCTTTATCGGCGGGGGAACGCCGTCGCTGTTGCCAATAGAGCAGTATCGGGTGCTGTTTTTGGGGTTGCGGGAGATGCTTCCTTTTGCCGATGATATTGAGATTACCTTAGAAGCCAACCCCGGTACGCTAGAACACGCCCCCTTTGCCGACTATTTGGCACTGGGTATCAACCGCTTATCGGTGGGTGTGCAGTCCTTTGATGATGGGGTATTGACGACATTGGGGCGAATACATCGCCATGATGAAGCAGTCAATGCCATCAAAAATGCTAAACAAGCAGGCTTTACCCGTATCAATGCCGACCTGATGCATGGCTTGCCCAATCAGACCGCCACACTTGCCGTGCGTGATATTGACATGGCATTATCGGCAGGGGCAACGCACATCTCATGGTATCAGCTGACCATTGAGCCAAACACCGCCTTTTATCGCAGTCCGCCTGACCTGCCCGATGATGACGAGCTAGAACGCATAGAGAATGCAGGGCGAGAGCGACTTTTGCAAGCAGGTTTTAGTAATTATGAAGTGTCGGCATGGGTCGGGCGTGATGATGAGCCGTGTCGTCATAATGTCAATTATTGGCAGTTTGGCGACTATCTTGCCATTGGGGCAGGTGGGCATGGCAAAGTAACACTGCGTGGGCATGATGATTATCCAGATGGCATTTATCGTTATGCCAAATCTCGCCTGCCCAAAGACTATCTAAATTATAATAACGCCCCAAAGATGATAGGCTTTGAACGGGTGGCGGATGAGAGTCTGCCCTTTGAATTTATGATGAATGCCCTGCGTTTGGTAGATGGCACGATGACTCGCACCTTTGAAGAGCGGACAGGGCTACTTATTAGCACCATTGATAATGAGCTTTTGCCCCTACAACATCAAGGGCTGATGGTGTTTCACCCTGACATCATCGCCCCGACCAAGATGGGTTTTAAATACGTCAATCATTTGGTGCGGGCTTTTTTATAAAAAACCATGAAATAACAACCATGAAACAAATTCATATCGTTCTCTACACCCCCAAAATCCCCAACAACACCGGCAACGCCATTCGTCTGTGTGCCAATACAGGGGCAAAACTGCACCTTATCAAGCCCTTAGCTTTTGAACTTGATGATAAAAAGCTAAGACGGGCGGGGCTAGATTATCATGAATACGCCAACATGCAAGTGCATGATGACTGGCAGGCGTGCCGTGCCTATTTGACAAGCGTGGGCGTGGATACAGTCGTTGCGATGACGACCAAATTTAGCCGTCCGTTTTATGACTATGATTTTAAAGTTGGTAGCAGCTCGGTGGCACTGGTGTTCGGCTCGGAGACAGACGGGCTGCCGTCTGATGTGCGTGATGACATCGGGGCGGATAACTGGCTAAGATTGCCCATGCTCCCCGACTCTCGCAGTCTTAACCTATCTAACAGCGTGGCAATTTGCCTGTATGAAGTGTGGCGACAGCTTGGGTTTGTCGGCGATGTCGGAGAGAGCGTGGGTTATCATCGTCTGTCTAGCCGTCCCGAGTGAGCTGGATGTATTGAGGTAATTTATTTGCCCAAAAATCAACACTTTATCAAAGGGCAAATTGCAATTTGCCCCTACAAGTCCGTCCAAAAAGTATTATTGATGGAAAATACCAAAATTTACCCTTTGATAAATTCAATTTTTCAATTTATGCCAGCAATTGATGGTTTTGCTTTTAAAATTAATAAAATCATCTAAAATCAAAAACCAACACAAACCAATTTAACTTAACCTTTATTAATCACACCATGTCTATCAAATCTTATTTTTGCATCCTATCCACTCTCTTTGCCCTTGGCTTAACCGCCTGCAACCAGCCAGCCCCAACCGATAACGCCCCGACTGCCAAAACAGATGGGCAGGCAGAGACATTTCTCGGCTGTTATAGCGTTGAGAAAAACAGCCCTGCTCAAATAAAAGTGAGCAAGCAAGCAGGCAGTTTTGTCATGCAAATGAAAGAGCCTGAAGGGGCAAAAACGCTGTGGGATAACCCCGAACCTTTGGATGAGATAAGCGTGGATAAGGCGTGGGAGTATTTTGGTGTGAATGCCTTATCGCTTGATAAATCTGATGTCGAGCGTGTACTGGCACGCCCTGATGAGATGATGGTATTAGCAAAGGTCAAGGACGCCAGTCAAAACATCAATCCACTGCTTGACAGTTCTTATGTGGTCTATATTTTTAAAGGGGCGAACACCATTTATCAAGTGCCGTGCGATGAGACGCCTGTGAACATCGTCAAAGATGGCGAGAAAAAAGTACAGGCGTTTTATCAGTAATTTGTTCTGTTGTCATCCTTTGGTGGTAGGCGATACGGTGTTTGGCTAGTGGGCTTGGGGTGAGATGTTTGTTATGATTTCACCCAAAATTTATTTTCACTATTTATTTAAAAAATAGTCCAATGATAAACATTTACCAAAAGACATAACAAATTTTAGGCAAAGTCTTTTATAATATATGGCTAAAATTAGCTTTTATGACAGCTTTTCACAAAAGTGACACAGTTTTCTGTCAAGCTATCTGTGCTTGACATTCATCGCTAAGTTCATCTTAGCATTCACAACAGTAGGAAAATTTTATGACGACCTATTACAACGATTCCGACCATGTAGAAACCCAAGAGTGGCTTGATGCATTTGAGTCGGTCATCAAAAACGCTGACAAAGAGCGGGCTCAATTCTTATTAAAAGCCTTATATAACAAAGCAGTACAAGAAGGCTTACCCTTTAACCGCCTAGATACTGCCTATGTTAATACCATTGCCGCCGAAGACGAACCTGCTTATCCAGGGGATTTGCACCTAGAGCGTAAAATCCGCTCAATCATGCGTTATAACGCCCTAGCGATGGTCATGCGTGCCAACCTAAACGATGATGATTTGGGTGGGCATTTGGCGACATTTGCATCATCAGCGACGCTTTATGAGACTGGTTTTAACCACTTTTGGCGTGCTCCGAGCGAGAACCACGGTGGCGACATGATTTATTATCAAGGTCATGGTGCCCCTGGTATGTACGCCCGTTCGTTCATGGAAGGTCGTCTATCAGAAGAACAGCTCAAAAATTTCCGCCGTGAAGTGGACGGCAAAGGCTTGTCAAGCTATCCACACCCCTATCTCATGCCCGACTACTGGCAGTTTCCAACCGTATCTATGGGTCTTGGACCTTTGATGAGCATTTATCAAGCTCGTGCCCAAAAGTATCTGACCAATCGCCGCCTAATTAAAGACGAAGACCGTAAAGTATGGGCGTTTTTGGGCGATGGTGAGACGGATGAACCTGAAAGTTTGGGTGCCATTTCTATGGCAGGTCGTGAAAAACTTGATAACCTAATCTGGGTCATCAACTGTAATTTACAGCGTCTTAATGGCCCTGTCCGTGGTAATGGCAAAATCATTCAAGAGCTAGAATCGGTATTTCGTGGGGCAGGCTGGCGTGTCATTAAGGTAATTTGGGGCGACCATTGGGACAGCCTACTTGCCAAAGACACATCAGGTGCTTTAAAGCAACGCATGGAAGAGGTGGTAGATGGTGAATATCAACTCTATACCGCTCGTGATGGTGCGTTTGTACGTAAAGAGTTCTTTGGCAAATACCCAGAACTTGCTGACATGGCATCTGCCTTGTCTGATGATGAGATCATGCGTCTAAACCGTGGTGGACATGACCCCAAAAAGGTCTACGCTGCTTATGCCGAGGCCATGAAAACCAAAGGACAGCCAACCGTTATCCTTGTCAAAACTGTCAAAGGTTATGGTTTATCCAAGCAAATCCAAGCGGTAAATAAAGCCCATCAGCTTAAAAAATTAGATGAAAATGGTCTAAAATACTTCCGTGATAGATTTGATTTGCCCATCAGCGATGAAGCCTTGCAAAACTTACCATTCTACCGCCCAAGCGAGGACAGCCCTGAATATAAATATTTGATGGGTCGTCGTGAATCCTTAGGTGGGCATTTGCCTGCTCGTCGCAGTGGTCATACTCCACTCACCATTCCAGAGTTGTCTATATTTGATGGTGTACTCCAAGGCAGTAAGGGCAAAGAGCAGTCCACAACCATGGTATTTGTGCGTCTGTTGTCTGCCCTATTAAAAGATAAAGGGCTTAATAAATACGTAGTTCCGATAGTCCCTGATGAAGCTCGCACCTTTGGATTGGAGGGCATGTTCCGTCAGCTTGGCATCTATTCATCAGTCGGTCAAAACTATGTTGCCGAAGATGCTGAGGCCTTGATGGGTTACAAAGAAGCCAAAGATGGGCATATGCTAGAAGAAGGCATTAACGAAGCAGGTGCGATGAGTTCGTGGATTAGTCTTGCCACAAGCTATTCAACCAACGCATTGCCGATGATTCCAATGTACATTTATTACTCTATGTTTGGCTTTCAGCGTATTGGTGATTTGGCATGGGCAGCAGGCGACATGCAAGCCCAAGGTTTTTTATTTGGGGCAACCGCAGGACGTACCACACTAAACGGCGAAGGTTTACAACACCAAGATGGACATAGCCACATTCTCTTTGGTACTGTGCCAAATTGTGTCAGCTATGACCCATGCTTTGGTTATGAGCTTGCTGTTATCATGCACGACGGTCTACAACGCATGTATGGCAATGGCGAACGTGTGTACTATTACATCACGCTCATGAATGAAAACTATGAACATCCTGCCATCGGCGATGACAGACAAGCCATTGAAGAGGGCATTAAGCGTGGTATGTACCTATTAGAAGACAACGGCTCAACCCAAGTTCAACTGTTAGGTTCTGGCGTGATTCTAAGAGAAGTTCAAAAAGCTGCTCGTATTTTGGCAGAAGAATTTAACATTAAAGCTAACGTATGGAGTGTAACGAGCTTTAATGAGCTTACCCGTGATGGTATGGCGTGTGATGATTACAACCGCTTACACCCAACGGATGAACCAAAATTGCCTTGGGTTACCAAACAACTTGCCCCGCACAAAGGCATCGTGGTTGCTGCTACCGATTATATGCGTAACTTCCCAGAGCAGGTGCGTGGTTGGTTGCCTGACAGCCGTCCTTATACCACATTAGGTACAGATGGCTTTGGACGTTCGGACACTCGTGCCAATTTGCGTAGCTTCTTTAATGTGGATGCCGCTCATATTGTGGTTGCGACACTTAAAAAACTGGCAGATGAGGGTGAGATTGACGTGCGTTTGGTCAAAGATGCCATTTCAAGCTTCGATATTGACGTTGACCAAGCCCCTGCATGGCAGCCACAGCCACATCATGACTACTATCCAGATGCCCCAGCACCTGCACGTCCGACACCAAAAGAAGTGCCTGAACTAAAAGATGAGCCAGACAGTGCCATTAGTACCGAAGGGCGTAGCGAAGACAAAGCAGATGCCAAACTGCTCAATGACAGTAACATTACCGAACCCAAATAAGGAGATGAATTATGCAAATTAAAGCCCCCGATTTGGGCGTAGACAGTGCCGAAGTGGCAGAAGTGCTTGTCAAGGTTGGCGATGTTATTAGCGAAAATGACAGCCTAATTTTGGCAGAATCTGATAAAGCATCCGTAGAAGTGCCGTCCCCTGTGGGCGGTACCGTAACCGCTGTTTTGGTAAAAGTTGGCGATAGCATTTCTGAGGGTACAGCCCTTTTTGAGGTAGAAGCAGGTCAATCTGACTCTACTTCAAAAGCCGAAGTTCAAGAAGCCCCACAAGAACCAAAAGAAGAGCCACAAGCTCCAAAAGCCGAAGAGTCAAAATCCGAGCCAGCCCCAAGTGCCGTTTCAGGCGGTGCAAGCCAAACGCATAACCTACCTGACTTGGGTGTGGATAGTGCCGAAGTTGCCGAAGTGCTTGTCAAGGTTGGCGACAGCGTAACAGAAGGTCAATCTTTGTTACTTGTTGAGTCTGACAAAGCATCTGTGGAAGTGCCAGCCCCACTTGACGGCGTGGTAGAGGCTATTTTGGTTCATGCTGGCGATACTGTAACTAACGGTCAAGCCTTTATTACCATTAAAGGCGGTTCTGCCCTTGCCGCGTCCGCTCCAAGCGAAACCAAAGCAGAAGTTAAAGCTGATACGCCTAAGACAGAAGCACCAAAAGCCCAAGCTCCTGCCCAAACGTCCACCCCTGCAAGCGGTGCCAAACTGCCAGAAGCGGAAGTCAACGCTCGTGCCAAAGACGCTCACGCAGGACCTGCCGTGCGTAAGTTGGCTCGTGAATTGGGTGTGGATATCAGCCTTGTTAAGGGGACTGCCCCACACGGTCGTATCCTAAAAGAAGACTTGTTTGGCTATGTCAAGTCGGTCATCAGCACCGCCAGCACCAAGCCTACTGCCAACATGGCAAGCGGTTCGGCGATTAGCCTGCCACCACTGCCTGACATGAGCAACAAAGAGATTTGGGGTGAGATTGAAGTCCAAGACCTATCCCGCCTGCAAAAAGTCTCTATCCCACAGCTTAACCTAAACACGCTACTGCCACAGGTTACGCAGTTTGACTTGGCGGACATTACCGACACCGAAGCCATGCGTAACGAGCTAAAAGCCGAGTTTAAGGCACAAGGCGTGGGCTTGACCATTTTGGCGTTTATTGTTAAGGCGGTTGCGTATGCTCTGACTCAGCACCCCAAATTCAACAGCCATGTGTCGGATGACAACACCCAAATGATTATCCGTAAATCGGTGAATATGGGTATTGCGGTTGCGACCGATGACGGCTTGATTGTGCCTGTGATTCGTGATGCCCAAGCCAAAGGCATTCGCCAGCTTGCCATTGAGATTGGCGAGCTTGCCAAAAAAGCCCGTGACAAGAAACTGTCTGCCAAAGACTTGCAAGGTGCGTCATTCACCATTTCAAGCCAAGGCAACATGGGCGGTACTTACTTCACACCGCTTGTCAATCACCCACAAGTGGCAATTTTGGGGATTTCTGAATCTACCTATCAGCCACGTTGGAACGGCAAAGAGTTTGAACCACGTCTTATGCTACCGCTATCTCTGTCGTATGACCACCGTACGATTAACGGGGCGGATGCGGCGGTGTTCACTCGCTATATTGCCAAACTTTTGGCTGACCCAAGACGGATTTTGCTTTGATTGGGTGAAATTTTGCTGTAAAAAGAAATGCAAAAAGGGCGGAAACTTTTCGTCCTTTTTGTTACCAATAAGGAAATAAAATGACAATTCGTATTTACAAAAATATTTTAAAAACACTTGTATTAACTACTGTATTTTTTGCAGTTTCTGCCAATGCCGATGAACCCAAAAATGATGCATTTAAGCAATTGGAAAACATTCGTGCCGAACAGTTAAATAATGCAACTAATGATAACATAGAAAGTTTTTATTTGTTGTATGGCTTGGCATATGATAGTGATGATATTATTACCAATGGAAAATACCTTTATCATCAAATACTAAACCTGCAAAATGTTACTGATGAAGAAAAAGAAATTTTCTCCAAAAACATAAGGGGGAGTTATCCAGCATTGCCAGAAGTGCCAGAGTAACTACATTCAACTGTATTTTGCACCTTAACCCAAAAAGAATGCTTTAAAGATTTTATTAAAGAACATTGGCAGTCTTTGACCAATGATAACCAGAAATTTATTACACGCTATAAGCTATTTTTAAATAAACCACCTGCGGTTTATTTGGACAAAACTTATTTTCCATCTTATACTTATATTGCTTTGCTACGCACCCAACGCTTATGGCATTTAGAATTACTACAATTAAATGATAAAGAAAAAATCAGGAAAGAGTTAACCCGTGAATTATCAATATTAAAAAATCAATTAAAACACTCCAGTGACTTTCTTCAAAAATTGAGAATTAATTGGTTGATTCAGAATAATCTACAAGTTATTATATTTTCTAATCGTTATTTATCCATAAATTTTGATGCTATTAATTATTTAACAACCGATGAAAAATCGTTAGAATTACCATTGGCTTATGAATTTATGTTTCACAAAAGTTTGATGGAAAAACAAATTGAAAAAATGACATTTAATGATTATAAACACATTGATACTTATAATGGTATTGCCAATTATTTTGTTAATCAAATAGGTATTTCTGAAAAATCAGAAAATGAAATTGGAAAATATCAAATCACCTATCAGCAAGAAGAATACCTGATTAAGATTAATGAAGAAGATAATTTTACAGGTTTTCAGCTTGCGAATAGTGGTATGATTAATTATGCAGATTATATTCAAGAGTTGAATGAAACCAACAATATTATTAATATTACCAATTATATTTTAACCAATGACAAAAAACATTTAAAAGATGTATTTGGTTTAAATGATGATAAGATTGAATTGGGCGATGATGAGATTTGCATTTTGATACCAAAACCACGCCGTAATGAAACAAAAAATTGCGTGTATTTGTGATATACTAATCTTTTTTAACCAAGCTAAAATTATGAAAAGTCGCCGATTATTTTTAAAAACCCTTGCCATTTCGCCCATCGTTCTAGCGATGGCGTGTAGTGATACGCCCAAAGTCGCCAAACTTGCCCAAGGCAGTAGAGTGGTGGCATTGGGCGATAGCCTGACCTTTGGCTATGGGGCGGACAAATCCCAAAGCTATCCTGTTATCCTTGCCCAAAAAACAGGCTGGAACATCATCAACATGGGAGTCAATGGCGATACGACCAAAGACGTATTTAACCGCATGGACAGCGTCATTAGCGAAAACCCCAAATTGGTGCTACTGGGGATTGGCGGTAATGACGTGCTAAGACGAGTAAGTGCCAGCGAAACCCGTGCCAATTTGGTAAGCATTATCAAGGCTCTGCAAGACAAAAATATCCCTGTGGTGCTGATTGCCGAGCCACATTTGTCCGCCAGTGCATTGTTTGGTAAGGCAAGCGACAACCCTGTTTATAAAGATGTGGCGGACGAGATGAACGTGCCATTACTTGAAAAAGCATGGTCAAATATCCTATCGGACGACAAGCTCAAATCCGACCAAATCCATGCCAATGGGGCAGGGTACGCCAAATTTGCCGATGAATTGTATCAGTTTTTAAAGGAAATTGGCTATGTCTAGATGCATGATGAGTGCCAGTCTAAGTCTGTGCATGATACTGCCGATGATGAGTGTTGCCAATCCGTCATACAGCCCCCATGCCGACAGCGATAAAGCCCTAATTGGCAAATGGCAATGCCATGTCAAACACGCCAATCCACTCATCAAACAAGAAAGTCAGTTGCAGTTTTTTAAAAACCACACCATGCACGAACATATTCGCATTTATTATGGACAGCCCAGCGATTATGCCTATCAAATAGAATCCGCCACTGCCAAATCGTCATGGACATTAGCACAAGAGACCCTGCATTATGGCAATCATCAATTTCATAATTATGCCGTCAGAATGCCAAATGCCAATAAAGATGATTTGGAGCAGGAAAATATCGCCCTACAAAAATCCTTGCCAATGGTGCAAGACATGATGAATAATGACATTAATAAAAGAGCATTTGATATTCATTTTATCAATAAAAAATCTTTTATCATGAATGATGTGGACAGTCAGATATTTACCACGTGTCATAAACAAGGTTTATTTGGTTTTTATAAGGAATAATCATGCAAAAATTTCTTTTGGTATGGGCGATGATATTACCCATGACAGCCTTAGCAAATAGTAGTATATCTGCCCCCGATGTGGTGGGTGATTGGCATTGTGTGGCAGATAGTGAATATCATTCGGAAAAAGCACTCATGCGTTATCATGCCGATGGCACGGCAACGGAGTTTATGGAAATCAAAGAAAAGGTAAATCATTTGCCTGAATTAGAATTTAGTATCATGAATTATCAATGGCAACTCAAAGATAATAAGCTATTGATGAGCAACCCAGACATCACTTATTATCAATATTATTTTATATTACCTGATGGTGGTTTTTATAAATTTGACGATGAAGTAAATGCAGAAGGTAGGGCATTGATGATTGAGAGTTTTGAAGAAAATAATTGGCATTATATTGAATTTGATGGCAAAGATAAGCACCGTTATTATTTTGAAGATGGTTATGAAGGGCATTGCCAACGCTTAAAATAAGTTTGGTTTTAATGATTGATTGTATATTAATTGGAGATAATAATGCTTAAAAATTTTCTTGCATGTATTTTGTTTTCACCAACATTAGCAATGGCAAATCTTGAGCAGAGTTTGGTGGGCAAATGGGAATGTAAGGGCTTGGAAAATGAGTATCTTCGCCATACTAGTGATATTGAATATCGTGATGACGGTATATTCACTGAACACTCGGTTATGCACAACTGGGCGGTTGATGATGATTTTTATCAAATTGATACAATTAAAGTGCTATCAAAATGGCAGGTAATGGGTGATAGTGTCAAATATCATGATGGTATTGTTCAATCGTATGTGGTGGATATGCCAAATTATGAGGTCGCACCAGACTCTCCTAGCCAAAATAAAGATGCTATTTTAGTCGCAAAAGCGATGATGGAGTTACCAGAAGTGGAAAAAGCGATAGGTGATGAGACCATTTCTCGCATTCGTTTTATTGATGAAAACACCTATATTTTTGCCATTGATGGCATTGATGATGATTTTCCTGTTGATGTTGAAAATAATCATTGTAAACGTAAAATTTAATTTGGAGTAAAGTTATGAACTACACACCCCCAAAAGTTTGGACACCCAATGACATGGGCGGAAAATTTGGCGGTATCAACCGACCCAGTGCAGGAGCAAGGCACGAACAAACCTTGCCAAAAGGTGATAAGCCTTATCAGTTATACAGCCTAAACACGCCCAACGGCATTAAGGTCAATATCATTTTAGAAGAGTTAAAGGCGTTGGGGCTACTTGACTATGACGCCTTTAAAATCAATATCATGAATGGCGAGCAGTTTGGTACAGACTTTGTAGAAATCAACCCCAATTCCAAAATCCCTGCACTCGTGGATTATAGCACCGATACGCCCATATCGGTGTTTGAGAGTGGGGCGATACTGCTTTATCTTGCCCAAAAGTATGACAAATTTTTACCAAAAAATCCGACCGACCACGCCCAAATGCTCTCGTGGCTCATGTGGCAAATGGGGTCAGCTCCCTTTGTCGGTGGTGGTTTTGGGCATTTTTATGCCTACGCTCCCGAGCCGATTGAGTACGCCATTAACCGCTATGCCATGGAAACCAAACGCCAGCTTGATGTGCTAGACAAGCATTTGGCGGAGCATGACTATATGGCGGGCGAGTACAGCATTGCTGATATGGCGATTTATCCGTGGTATGGGGCATTGGTACTTGGCAATTTGTACATTGGCGAGAATGACTATGCCAACTACAATGCGTCTGAGTTTTTGAGCGTACATGAATACCAAAACGTCATACGTTGGGCAACGACCATAAAAAATCGCAAGGCAGTAGAGCAGGGCGAGAAGTTGGAGTTATTGCCAATAGTATGATAAATCCAATGTCAATTTAAAAGATTAATTGATGATTGGTTAATTGTTTTTGATATAGGGCGAATGATATTTGCCCTATATCAAATTAAAAATTATCGCTTAATTTATATTAGTCATTTTAATATTAAAAACATAGGAATAAATATTAACCATGCAAAAATTATTTATCACCAGTATCATAAGTCTGATGGCAACCATGACTTATGCCAATACGACTTTTAATAAAGATGATTTGGTGGGAACATGGCAATGCGATTTATTGATAGAGCAAGTGGACGGCAATGTTACCAAAAGTCAAAATATGACACATTTCTTTGCCGATGGGCGTTCGGTGGGTTATGCCGAAACTCGGCAGATTTATCAAGGGGTAGATATTCAATCCGTCTTTATGAGTACGCAAGATAATTGGGACTTTGATGGTAAGAATTTGACAGTAAATGTGGGGAATATTAATCATGTGATGATTTATAATGCCATATCAAAACAACGAGAATATGAGAAAGAACCAGAAATGCAGGCTTTATTTACAGAGATGTTTAGAGAAAATAGCCCAATCATACAAGCGGTAACGATGATTGATAAAGATAATTTTAGTTATGAGCTGGGGGCGATTAATTATGGCGAGATAAAACAAAAAACTGCTCATTGCAAACGGTTGGGCGGATAAGGTGAATTAAGGTAAATAGAGATGGGTTTTCTTGGTTATTTGATATTAGGTAGTGCGGTATACGTCATCGGATTTATGATAAATTTAAAAATCCTAAATCCCAAACGCAAAGCAGGCACAAATTACACACTCACGCACCCGACCATGATACAGCTATTATTGGCGTGTTTTGTGGTGATGCTTGCGGTATCGGCACTGCTTGGGCGGTTTGTGATGGGGCATGAGAGCTTGGATTTGGCATTTATTTTGGCAAATAGTGTGGTGGCGACTTTTGTGTTTTATTTTGGGCTAAATCCTGACCAGTCGCAGATGAATTTACCAGATTAATTTTGTGAATTAATCTAGGGCGTGCCTGCCTTTTGTATTTGCAATGAAAAATAGGGGAAATCGCCCGTTTTTCAAGGAAAAACGTAGGCTGATTATCATTTTATCCAAGCAAGTTTTTTATTATGAAAAACAATCCGACCACTTAATTTTAAAAATTAAGTAAAAAATCTTAAAATCACACAGTTAAGTGGTCGGATAGCCATTTTTCATGCAAAAACGGTTGATTTATTTCTAAATTATGTCTAAATTGTAAATAGTGTTATAAAGGGCAGGCACGCCCTAATTTATCATAAAATACCATTTGCATAAACCGCCTAACGGTGGTAAATTATGACAGTTTAACCGATTAACTAAGTTACAAATTTGGAGCGAGCATGGCGAATAAGTTACTTGACTTGATTGAATCATCAGGGGCGAAATGGGTGGATTTTCGCTTTACCGACACGCACGGCAAAGAAATGCACCTAACCTTTCCTGCATACAGCGTGGACGAAGACACCCTAGAAGACGGTAAGATGTTTGACGCATCAAGCGTGGCAGGGTGGAAAGGCGTGGAAAGCTCGGACATGATATTATTGCCGGACGCTGATACCGCCTATCTTGACCCATTTTTTGAAGTGCCAACGGTGGTGGTGGCGTGCGACATCATCGAGCCTGACACCATGCAAGGCTATGCCAAAGACCCACGCTCTATCGCTCGCCGTGCCGAAGTGTACCTAAAATCAACAGGTCTAGGCGATAAAGCCTTGATAGGGCCAGAGCCTGAATTTTTTGTCTTTGATGAAGTTAAATGGGACGTTGATATGTCAGGGGCTAGACACACCGTCATCAGTGAAGCGGCGGCGTGGAGTACCAACAAAGACTATGCATGGGGCAACAGCGGTCAGCGTCCTGCCGTCAAAGGGGCGTATGCGGTCGTACCGCCCATTGACCATTATCATGACATGCGTGCGGTGATGTGCGACCGCATTGATGAAGTCATGGGCGAAGGTCGCATTGAAGTACATCATCATGAAGTGGCGAGCAGTCAGCTAGAAATCGGTATCTCGTTTAATACGCTGGTCAAAAAAGCGGACGAAGTACAGCAGTTTAAATACATCGTGCAAAATGTCGCCAGTCAATTTGGCAAAACCGCCACCTTTATGCCAAAACCCTTAGTGGGCGATAATGGCTCGGGTATGCACGTCAATATGTCTATCTCAAAAGACGGTGTAAACACGTTCTCTGGCGATGAATATGCAGGACTATCCAAGACCGCTTTGTATTTTATCGGTGGGGTCATCAAGCACGCTCGTGCCTTAAATGCCATTACCAACCCTAGCACCAACAGCTATAAACGCTTAGTGCCACATTATGAAGCACCGATTAAACTGGCGTATTCAGCGTCCAACCGCTCGGCATCGATTCGTATCCCCCACGTCAATAGCCCCAAAGCGGTGCGTGTGGAAGTGCGTTTCCCTGACCCGTCTGCCAACCCTTATTTGGCGTTTTCGGCACTGCTCATGGCAGGGCTTGACGGCATTGAAAATAAAATCGACCCTGGTGAAGCATCTGATAAGAACTTATATGACCTACCCCCCGAAGAAGAAATGCTTATCCCAACCGTTGCCGAAAACCTAGAAGTGGCACTAAATGCCCTGCGTGATGACCATGACTTTTTGTTAAAAGGTGGGGTCTTTACCAAAGAGATGATTAACGACTATATCGCTCTAAAAATGAAAGAAGTACAGCGTATCAATGAAGCGGTACACCCCTTAGAATTTGATATGTATTATCGTTGCTAATCGCTGGGGTACGCCCTAAAAAGACAGACGGCATGAATTTGGGTTTATGCCGTTTTGTTTTGCGTGCATTTTCGGTGATTTTTGGGTAAAATAAGATTATTTGTAACATTGGAATTCAGATGACTCATTTTTCAAAATCAGCCTTTTTCAAATCAGCAATGTGCATGGCACTCTCTGCCCTGCCGACATTGAGTTTTGCTTATCACATCCAAATCACCGAGCCTGCCGAAGACCGTGCCTATCATCGCCCTGCCCAGAGCATTGATGTGCAGGCAACTGTGTCGCCAACATTGGAGATGGGCTATACCACAGCTGTGCTATTAAATGGCAAAGTGGTGGGTGATGGGCTAACCGCCAGTGTGCCAACCCTTGATTTGGTGGCAGGCGAGTACACGCTAGAAGCCATCGTGATGGATAAAAATGCCCAAACGGTGGCGAGCGATACTCGCACAGTCTATGTCATTCAAAACAACCAAATCCAACGCAAAAAGAAAGCCGCCATTGCCGAGCGAGAAGCATATGATAATTCGTCAATTTGGCATAAGATTGCGGTGGGTCTAAACCCCAAAGTCCAAGCCCCGCCAAAGGTCTATGAATCCACACCAACATGGGAGCTTAGGGATTTGCCAAACAAACCAAATAAATAAGTCTTACTCATAAATAAAAGCCCTGTATGAACAGGGCTTTGTTAGAGTGTGTCTATCATTGATAACATTTTTGTAAAATAAGACCCCATTCTCAACTTTATATTAAGTGGTTGATTTATCAAGGGCGAATATGATTCGCCCCCACAACCCGAAAAATAGCTATCAGATAATCAATAAGTTGCCATTTTAAGTTGAAAGTGAAGTAAGTACTTTATTCATCCATTTGCCAATGTCTTTAATCTGCTCCATGCATACTTGATGAGCCATGCCGTAGCGTTTAAATTCAGGCGACAGACCCAAAGCGGTGAGTTTTTCGCTTGCCTTGACCCCAAGCACTGATGGCACGACGTCATCATAGTCGCCATGGTCGATTTTAACAGGCAGGGACGCATTAATATCAAGCTCGCCAATCTCCTGCTCGGTGGCAAGATAAGTGGATAAGGCAAGCAGTCCTGCCAATGGTCGGCTGTTGGTCAGGGCGTTGTGATAAGCAACAGCACCGCCTTGGGAAAACCCTGCGATGATGATGTTCTGACTGGGTATGCCGAGACGCACCTGCTCATCAATCAAGTCATTGATACGTTCGCTGGATGCCTTGATTTGGGCGGTATCCACCTTTCTGTCTAGGCTCATCTCCAAGATGTCATACCATGCAGGCATGACATAACCGCCATTGACGGTCACAGGAATGGATGGGGCGTGCGGAAAAATGAATCGCACGCCAAGCTCATCAGACAGCCCAAGCTCAGGCACGACAGGCACGAAATCATGACCGTTCGCCCCTAAGCCATGAAGCCATATCACGGCGTGTTCGATGGGTTTGTCTTTGGGGTTGTGAATGACTGTTTCAAAAGGAAGTAGCGAAACCATGTCAGCTCCTAACAATGCTCAATGTTTGACATACCCTAATTATACATAATTTTTAAAAATTCTTACAGATTTTTTGCAATTTTGCCTTATAATAGGCTAATTTTTTATGATAATAGGTGAGCTATGCAGTGGCGTGGTCGCAGATAGAGTAATAACATCGGAGACCGTCGTGGCGGTGGTGGCATGAAGGCAGGCGGGCTAAGTATCGGCAGTATCATTCTTGCCCTTGTCCTATGGAAAGTGTTTGGGGTTAGCCCTGAGACCACGCTGGGGGTCACTCAGCAGATAGGGCAGGCGACCCAACAGTCCGCTCCTGTCAATGAGACTGCCGACCAAGCCGAGAGTTCGTGGCGACTGTGCTTGCCGATACCGAAGATGTATGGACACCTGTTTTTGCCAGTCTTGGTGGTACTTATCAGCCGCCAAAACTGGTGATGTTCACAGGTTCGGTTAAGTCAGCGTGTGGAGCGGCAACATCTGCCAGTGGTCCTTTTTATTGCCCTGCTGACCAAAAAGTATATTTGGACACGCAGTTTTTTGTGGACATGAGACGGCACATGGGTATCGGCAGTGAGCGTAATGGCAGTACCGAGCTGTCTCGCCAAGACCAAGTGGGCGACTTTGCCCAAGCCTACGTCATCGCTCATGAAGTGGGACATCATGTCCAGACCCTGCTTGGAATATCCCAAGAAGTGCGAAAAGCCCAAATGCAAGGCAATGAGCGACAGGCAAATGAGCTGTCCGTCCGCCAAGAGTTGCAAGCGGACTGCTTTGCAGGCATGTGGGCAAAGAAAAACCATGAACGCACTGGCTTTTTACAACAGGGCGACATCGAAGAAGCCCTAGACGCTGCCGAGAAGATTGGCGATGATTATCTGCAACACAAATCGCACGGACACGTCGTGCCTGACAGTTTTACTCATGGCACGAGTGCCCAGCGTCAGCGTTGGTTCTATCGAGAGTTTGAGACGGGCGATATCCAAGCCTGCGACACCTTTGGCACCAATCAACTCTAAGCGCTTGATTTGCAAAATACACAAGGACGGTTTTTGCCGTCCTTTTTATTGCATGGTCTGGACTTGTATTGAACGCCAATCATTCATTTTGAATAAATTTTAATCAAAATCTTGTCTATTTATCAAAAAATGTTATAATCTTACGCTCATATTCTTTAATATTTCAAAAATCATTCACCAACCGTCACGCCATGCAAGGTATCATCACACTCCTGCTTATCTTAACCCCGATGTTTGTTGGTTTTGCCCTGCCAAACAGCAAAAAAAGCACGCATTTGGCGGAGCGTGGGCTTAACTATCTGGTGTTCATCATCTTGGTGGTGATTGGCATGGAGTTGGGATTGGTTGATGATTTACAGCATAAACTTGCCAATATCGCCCTGTATCTGTCGGTGCTCATGGCGTTGACCATCGGCTCAGGATTGATGGCTTTGGCGGTTTTTGACCGCTTATCGCCTTGCCAGTATCGCTCACAGCCAAGCCCGACCGCCAAGCCTAATGTCAGCATTCATGGCAGTCTGACCCAAATCCTGTGTTTGGCAATGGGCTTTGTTGTCGCTAAGTTTTTACCTGCCACGTGGCACCCGCCAGAGAAGACCACGACGGTGTTACTCATGCTACTGCTGTTTTTGGTGGGCATTTCACTCAAAGGCTCAGGCGTCAGTCTCAAACAAGCACTGCTAAATAAGCGGGGCTTGCAAATCAGCTTGATTTTTATGGGGGTGACACTGCTCTCGGGTGTTCTTTTTGCCCTGCTTTTTGATGATGTATCAGTGGCTCAGGGCTTGGCGTTGTCATCGGGTTTTGGTTGGTATTCGCTCTCAGGCACGATCATGACGGACGCTTATGGGGCGGTATGGGGGAGTGTGGCACTGCTAAATGACTTGGGGCGAGAAGTGCTGGCACTCATCTTTATCCCGTGGGTCATGCGACATTCATCATCGGCAGCGATAGGGCTTGGGGGTGTGACCAGTCTTGATTTTACCTTGCCGACACTCACGCAGGCGGGTGGGGCTTCTATCATTCCGCTAATCATCAGCTTTGGTTTTATTACCAATCTTGTCTCGCCCATTTTGATGGTGTTTTTTGCCAGCTTGTCTTAGGTATTTTATTAAGTTTATATTAAAAGACCATTAATATAAACTTAATAAAATCATAATAAATGCCAATATAAATTTAAATAAAAGTTAATCAAAAGAATAAATCATTATTTTTATGATTTTTAATAAATCACCATTCTTTTTAAATAAATCTTGGTATAAATATATCATGTCATAGAATTTGCCATTATATGCTATCTTGAAGCATTAATCCAGCAATATTTTTCATAAATAAAATTACCTTGTAATAATTACTTTATTTTAAAAATATAAAATAAACTTTAAATTTCAATAACTTATGTCATAAATTTTTATATTTTATTACGATATAAATTCTTTGTTTTATTTAAAATAACCAAATTTATTCATTAATTTTTTTATTATTTTTAAAAAGATACCAATAAATTTTTTAAAAAATAATATTATTTTAAGAATTGCTATTTGATTTATAAAAAATTTTTGTTATAATGCTTGCCAGCTTGCCAGCTTGCCAGCTAATTATTTGCTCATGAAAAGGTTAAAGCGTGATCAAATATTAAAAGGTGCTTGCAAAGGTTGCTAATGGGTCTGATGAAACATTAGGCTTTGCCCTTGTTTTACAGGTTTATCAGACGAATAATAATGTGAATATAATCTGAGCAAATCGGTGAATGGGGGTCAGATATGATACTAGATAATTTGCGAGCGATGGCGGTTTTTGTAGCAGTGGTCAGACACGGTTCATTTAGCGGTGCCGCCAAAGAACTTGGCATCACCACAAGTGCGGTCAGCCAGCAGATTCGCTCATTGGAAAATGAACTCGGAGCGGTACTATTACAACGCTCAACACGTAAAGTCAGTCTGACCGAGGTGGGTGAGTTGTTTCATCAATCAGCCATGCAAATGGTGGCAGCAGCCCAGATGGGTTGGCATCAGGTGAGTTGTTTTCGTGATGAAATCATGGGCAACCTAACCATTGCGACCACGCCACAGGTGGCTTGCCAGTATCTCATGCCTGCTTTGGCAGATTGGTTGGCACAAAATGAATCGTTGTCGCTCAACTTCATGGTGCGTGGCGAAGAGCTTGACATGACTCACGACCGTGTGGATATCTGTGCGGGCTTTGTGGACATCAAAGACGTGGGCGAGCATGATAAAAATGACGTACTACTTGCCCATGTGCCACAATTGCTATTGGCATCAGGCGACTACCTAGATAGGCATACACCCATCCACAGCATTGATGATTTGGCTGAGCAGGATTTTATTTTGTTAGACGGCAATCGCACGATAGCTTTTGCCACAGGCGAGACAGTCGCCATAAAAAGTCGTCTTAGCACCAACAGCTCCAAAATCGCCCTAAACCTTGCCATGTCGCACCAAGGAATCATCAAGGTCAATGCCTTGGACGCTAAGCCATTTGTCCAAAGTGGCGAGCTTAAAAACGTATTGGCAGGGCATGAACTACCGCCCTTGGCATTGGTGGCAAGACTACCCGATAAAGAATTTCAACCCATCAAAGTGCAACGCTGTTTGGATATTTTGGTAAAGCATTTTGCTAATATTGAATAAAAACAAAACGCTCATCATTGAGCGTTTTTTGCGACATGGCGTTTTACCAATCCATCAGCGTCCGTACGGCTGTCTAATGCCGAGAGCAGGGCGTATGCCCCGATAAATTTGCGACTGATGAACATCAGCTCTTTGGGTGGTAGGCTAAATTCTAGCGACTGCATGCCTGATTTGGCGGTGGTCATGACGCGTTGATATAGGTCGCTTTTTGCCCAAATGTATTTGCCATCATCAAGATATTCGCTGTCCACGGTGTCACTGTTGGCAAATGGCTCGCACGCCATCAGTAGCACGTCCGCCACGTCATCTTGGGGTTTTCCTGTTAATTTATCAAAAAAATCATAGCCCGTCATGGCATTTTTCATCATTGTTTTGTCTTGATGGTGACCTGCGATGAGTAGATTTTTGGCAATGGTTAATAATTTATCATCAAATTGTTTAATCGCCCCAAAATCGAGTAGCACCAATTTGTCTTGTTGGGTAGTATCATCAAGCCTGACCAAATAATTACCAAAATTGGGGTCGGTTTGCATCTCGCCCCACTCAAAAATCTCTCGTATGACAATGTCAATGGCGGATTGCCCTAAGTGATTACGGCGTGTTTGATTTAATGATTGTAGGGTAGGGTCATTTAAATGAATGCCTGCTTCATAACTCATACAAATCAGGCGGGGCGTGGAATAATTGTCATAAATGGTCGGTACGATATACCGCTCGTCGTCTTTGAGATAATCGGCAAATCGCTTGGTGGTGCTTGCTTCCATGACATAATCCACTTCCCGATGTAATAACTGCCTAATCTCGCCAAACCAGTCATCTAGGGCTTTGGTTTGGGGGACGGCATTGGTTACTTTTAATAAATGCTTAAATAACGACAAATCCGAATCAATGGCTTGGGCGACATTGGGGTATTGGACTTTTAGGACGACTTCTCGCCCTGAATATTTGTGCGTGGCTTTGTGGACTTGGGCGAGGCTTGCCGTGCCGATGGGTGTCCGCTCAATCTCAAAATCGTCAATCCGCTCGCCCAGCTCCGCCCGTATCGTCTGATACATGATGTGCCACGCCAGTGGGGCGGTCTGAGCGTCTAGGGTGTGCAAGGCATTGACGACTTCACGGGGGAGCATATGCTCGCCATATAACGCCAGCATTTGCCCAACCTTGACAACTGATCCCTTTAATTTACCAAGCTCTGCCACCAAATAATCCGCCTGCTCTTGCATGAGCGTGTGCTTTTGGAGTTCTCGCTGTTCTTTGGATAAAAAAAGCCCTGTAACACCACTTTTCGCCCAGTTTTTGCCGATGTTTAGGGAAGTTTTGGCAATGCTTAACTGGCGAGAAAAGGTGGACGTTTTGACGGTATCTAGGGGCTTTTTGTCGGTCATTGGGGTGCTAAATCATTTAAAATTGGGCAGGATTATAGCAGAAAATGGGGGTTTTGGCTATGCTCTTTTGGGGGTAGGGCGTGATTGGGGTGGGTGTTGGTGGTATAAAAATGCCAAGTTTGTTGCTTGGTATTTAAATGGGCTAAGTTAAATGAATTGGCATTGTTGCTTAATTATACTTTTTGGATATTTTGTAGGGGTAAATTGCAATTTGCCCTGTATAAAGTATTGAATTTTGGGCGAATGTGATTCGCCCAATATATTTAATGAGATAATACCAATGAATCAAATCAAAATCAGCCACTTATCATTTAACCAATCTGCACAATTTGCCAATAATTCATCGTCCAAACCACAAGATAAGTCGTCAAACGTAATCACGTCATTATCAGTAAAGCGGTCAATCAGTGCCAATTCTTTGTCATTAAAACACACACATTCGCCATTGATGTACCATTCATCATTTTGTCGGACAAATCGGCAGGCGGGATTTATCATCAGGCATTCACCATTTTGTAAGCGTTCAGCCAGCTCATCGGGGGTAAGTTCATCATCAAAGGCGACTAGGTCATACTGGCGTTTGCTGACCAATTCGCTCAACGCTTGGGTTAAAATGGCGTTGCCTTTGTCAGAATTTAGCAGATTGATAAGCTCATTTTTTATGGCAGAAATGCTCTCGTCCGTGAGTTCATAAGCATTGTCTTGCAAGGCTTGGGGTAGGATAAGCGGAGAGAATAGGGCGTGTTCGCCTGTGGCAACGTCCGCCACTTCGTCTAGGATTTGCACCATGTTGGGACGGCGAAACCCAAAGCTAAACGTCAAGCAGTCGTCCATAGCGACCCCATAATGGCTAAGGCGTGGCGGTACATATAGCACGTCCCCTGCTTCTAGGATTTCATCAAAAATAATCTGCCCCATGTCGTCAAGTAGGCGAATGGGCTGACCTTCAACAAAAGGCGTGTCGCTACCACACATTTTGCCAAGCATCCAACGGCGAGAGCCATAGCCTTGTGCCAAAAACACATCATATTCATCATAATGCTCGCCCACCGAACCGCCCGTCCCAGCGACCGATACCATGATGTCGTCTTGTTGCCATTTTGGAATAAAATCAAAGGCTTGCCACAGCTCACCAAGCTCAGGCGACCATTGTTCTAGGTTTTGCACCAGCACCGTCCACAGGCGTGGTGTGTTTTGTAAATCTTGCTCCGTCAAAGGCGAATTTTTGAGCGTCCATTGGCTTGGGTTGTCGTCTTTTTGGGCGATAAGCCGTGCCGAAACACCGTCTTCTATCGCCAAATCAAGCACGTCTGTCGGCTCAAACATACCCACAAGGGCAGGCAAACCATTTTTGATAAGCAGAGGCTTTTTTTGCCAATATTCTGCCAAAAAAATCTCGGGCGTGATGTCGGCAGGCAGGCAAAAGGGCAGTTTGTCGGTCATGGGCGTCTCTTTTTAATAAATCTATTGTCTTTAAAATGGGGTATTGTCAATCATTGGTGTGCTTGAAATTATCCAAAATCATTAGGGTGAATGTGATTCGCCCCTACCAATTCAATACAAGGTTTGAATTTTTCTATTTTATCAATTTTTCCCCAAAAAAACCATTTTTTACCACAAATTTGATGAGTGCTTTTAAAAAGCGGTTTAAAAATGGGCGATTTTTCTTTATAATGGCAATTTTATCCAATTAAGAGAATACCATGCCAGACACCCATTTAGATGACCAGTTTAGCGATGATACTCGGCAAGAATTTGACGGCTCGGACAACTTAGAAAACTTAGACGAGCTAGAAAATGGCAAATTAAGCCCTGCCCAGATTGACGAGCTACACATTCAGCTTGATGAAGCAGGACGAAATTTGCGTACCATTCGGGATTTTATCCGTTTTTGCGTGAGCAAACTGCGTGAATATGATGTGGTGGTGGCACAGGGGACGACTGACGAATTTGCCGAAAGCTCGGCTATTGTCCTGCACACGCTAAACCTAGATTGGGGGGCGAATCCTGAGATTTTGGATTGTCGTTTGACCGACAGCGAAAAACAGGCGGTGCTTGACCTACTCGCTGAGCGGATTATTCAGCGTAAGCCGTTGTCGTATCTTATCAACTTGGCGTATTTTTGTAATTTGCCGTTTTATGTGGACGAACGGGTGCTTATCCCACGCTCGCCCATTGCCGAACTTATCAACCAAAACTTCTATCCGTATTTTGATGTGGATAATGCCAATAAAACCAAGTTTTTTGCCCACGGTTTGCAAGAGTTGCAACTGGCTCCGCCTGAGCGGATTTTGGATTTATGCACGGGGTCGGGTTGTATCGCCATTGCTTTGGCGGTGGCATTCCCTGATGCCAATGTGGACGGGGCGGATATTGATAAAGATGCCTTGGAAGTGGCATGGACGAACGTGGAGCACCATGAACTGTCTCATCAAGTCAATCTGATTGAGAGTGATTTGTTTGCCAAAATCCCTGCCGAAAATCAGTATGAGCTGATTGTAACCAATCCGCCTTATGTGGATGCGGCGGTCATGGCGGAGCTACCGCCAGAGTTTTTGCATGAGCCAGAACACGCCTTGGCGGCAGGACAAGACGGTTTGGATTTGGTACATCAGATTTTGTACCACGCTCCCGATTATCTGACAAAAGACGGGCTATTGGTGTGTGAAGTGGGCGATAGCGAATGGGCGTTACGTCAATCCTATCCTGAGATTCAGTTTGACTGGCTTACCTTTGAAAAGGGCGGAAGCGGGATTTTTGCCATTACCTGCGAGGAGCTTTTGGAGTATCGTGATGAGTTTAAAAGACAGGTGGATAGGGTGAAGGGGGAGTAATGGATGAATTGCTTTATTGATGATAAGGTTTTATTTATCGCTTTGACGTTATGACTGCTGAGCGATAAGTGGGTATTTTAAAAACCCAAATCACTAGATTTGGGTTTATGCTTATCAAATACCGCCAGCAAACTCACTCACGCAGGCATTAATCGTCTTGCTTACCGCAGATGTGGCGATTTGCACACGAGCATTTTCATCAATCACAGCTTGACCTAGTTCGGCAAGGGTGACACTTTGCGAGGCTTTTTCGCTGACACAGCCACATACTTTGTTTTCAAGAGCTGTCTTTTGCTCGGCAGGCATCAGCATGGTAATGGTTTTGTAGGCATTATAGCCATTGAGCTGAGTGCGACATTGGATGTCCACAGCATTTTTAAATACTGCCATACCAGCATTGGTTGCGGTATTGATGGCGTTGGTTGTGCCATCCGTGCCTGTGGTAGCACAACCTGTTAGCATGGCAACACTCGCCATCATGCTAAGCATTAATTTTTTCATAAAACCTCTCTGATTAAAAATTACTCATCTATGATATCACAAAACTGTGCCGTTAAAACACCTGCTAACTCATCAGGGGCAATGCCAATATCCAGTCCACGCTTGCCACCGCTCACATACATTTTATCAAGGTTTTGGGCGGAAGAATGTATCACGGTTTTTAGGCGTTTTTTCTGTCCAATGGGGCTAATCCCGCCCACGATATAACCTGTTAAACGTTCGGCGTCGCTAGGATTTGCCATAACAAGCTTTTTTACACCCACGGCATTCGCCATTTTCTTCAAATTAAGCAGATGACACACGGGCAATATCGCCACAAAATACGCCTTACCGTCCGTAACGAGTAAGGTTTTAAACACCGTATCAGGCGACAAACCTAACTTTTCGGACACTTCTAGCCCAAAATTTGTGTTATTTGGGTCGTGGTCGTATTCGTGGACGCTATGGGCGATTTTTTGCTTTTTTAATAGGCGAATGGCAGGGGTCATTGTTGATTATCTTTTAATTGAGAAATTCGCTCTCGCACGACTTTGTGAAAATCGCGATTATCATAGCCATTTGCTCGGTTTTATTGGATACGTTGCCATGCCTTTTGTTCGGTCATGGGGAAATGATAGCGGTCAGATGCGAGCAAAATATTATAAATGTCATACACATCCTCGTGGCTTTGGTATAATTGCAACAGTTGGTTGGTAATCTCGTCTAAATCATCATCGCCATACATCAAAGTTAGCCGATGATAACCCCACACCATGCAATGATAATAGGCTTCATCGGAGAGTTTCGCCCCAAGCTGTATTTTTTCTGAACTTAACGGCTCATCTGAAAAATATTGCTCATCGCTGGGGCGTAGCATTTGCGAAAATACCGTACCGTCCAAATCCGACCCATAAACCGATTGAAATTGGGCGTAATTTGGGGGCATGACTTTGTACCAATCCATGAGTGTAGGCTCACTGGCAACAGACGACTGCCCAACCAATAATAATGCCAAGCCGATGATTTTAAAAAGTTTATTTTTCATCTTAAACATGATAACTTTTATTCAATCGGCTTTAATGGTTGCACAACATCGGCATTTTGCCCACGATGACGCAAATAATGGTCAAGTAGGACAATGGCAAGCATCGCCTCAGCAATCGGTGTGGCTCGCACGCCCACACAAGGATCATGGCGACCTTTGGTAATGACGTCTGTTGCCTCACCATCTAGGTTAATCGTCTTGCCTGCGGTGGTGATACTGGCGGTCGGTTTTAGGGCAATGGCAACACGAATAGCCTGCCCACTACTAATCCCACCCAAAATCCCGCCTGCGTGATTGGCACAAAAACCGTCAGGGGTTAGCTCGTCTCGGCTGTCATGCCCAAACTGCTCGGCAACCGCAAACCCATCACCAATTTCCACACCTTTGACAGCATTGATAGACATCATCGCATGGGCAATGTCCGCATCTAGGCGGTCAAAAATCGGCTCGCCCAAACCCACGGGGACATTCTCGGCAAAAACCTCCAATTTCGCCCCACAGCTTGTGCCTTGTTCACGCAAGGACGTAACCAACGCCTCAAAACGTGGCAGAGCGTCAATATCCCCACAAAAAAACGGGTTTTGGTTTACAATATCCCAATCTAGTTTCTCAGCCTTTTCAGTGCCAATTTGGGTAACGTGTCCACGAATGACAACGCCCAAACGTTCTTTTAAATATTTTTTGGCAATCGCTCCTGCCGCCACACGCATGGCAGTCTCACGAGCAGACGAACGCCCACCGCCCCGATAATCCCGAAAGCCGTACTTCATCGTGTAGGTATAGTCGGCATGATTGGGGCGAAAAGTTGTGGCGATATTGCCATAATCTTTGGATTTTTGGTCGGTGTTGCGAATGAGTAGCCCAATCGGTGTGCCTGTGGTACGCCCCTCAAACACCCCAGAGATAATCTCCACCACGTCATCTTCTTTACGTTGAGTGGCGAATTTAGAAGTCCCCGGTTTACGGCGGTCAAGCTCGGCTTGCAAATCCGCCTCGCACAGCTCCAAATTGGGCGGTACACCGTCCACAATCGCCAGAAGTCCCACACCATGCGACTCGCCACAGGTAGTTACGCTAAAAAGTTGTCCTATTGTATTGCCTGACATGGGTTGCTCTCTTTGATTGTCTTATGTTTGGATGAAGTATGACTAATTAGGGCATGTTGAACATTGATAACAGTTTATTGAATTTGATAAAAATTTGATGATTTAACCAATTTTTTCATGAAAAAAGGCTAAATCTTGTCTTTCTTAGCCAAAAACTTGTCTGATAGAATGGCTAATCAGCCTGCGTTTTTCATGCAAAAATGGTTAGTTTATTTCTAAGATGTGTATAAATTGTAAATAGTGTTATAAAAGTTTAGCACGCCCTATATCAAGTGTATTAATCAAGTGTCAAGTAAACTGTTTTTCTCTTTCTATTTATATAGGTGATAATTTTTTTTATCCATCTATAAAATTGCCAGAATGGTCTTTTTACCTCTCTCCAAATCTTTTTATGCAAATTTTGATTGATTTTTTCACGCTCAATTCTAAGTGCGTTTTCAAATCTGTTTCGACGATCTTGTTCTAGTTGACTTAAAATAATAGTTTGATCAGCCTGTCTGTCACTTTGTATGCATAGACAGGGGTTTAATTGATATGGATGATACTTGCCATGCTGCATGTAATGTTCAAATACAATGTGGTCGACAGCAATAATGCCGTTACATTTAGCATAATCTTTATGAAAGTCCACAAGATTGATAGCGGCATTTTTGGACAATATATATCCTGCACACCCAAGATGAATATCAATAAGAGGGATTAAAAACCTGTCTTTCACAGAAATCTTAGTGCCTTTTGATAAAATGATTTTGTCAAACAACTCTATTTTAATAATGTGGCAATCTTTGGGAATCCAGTCGGTATTATTTAGAAATGACTGGCTTGAATTGGCTAAGTATACATCATCCTCAAAGATTCCAATATACTCCAAATCATCATCAATGGCTTTTTGCCATAAACTAACATGACTAAATAAGCATGCCAACTCTCCTTTGGTTAGATTGGCATTGGTGATATCTAGCCCAAATTTAGTCGCTAACTCATCAATTTGGTCTGGTGTAACAGCATCAAAAAATTCAAAATTAATCTCTTTTTGTCCAAATTCTTGTATAATATGTAGACGTCTTTCTTGTGCATTGGCAAGGCTGATGACATAATTTTTAAGCATGGCGTTGGCGAATGAGAAAATTTATGGTATATTGCCTAATTTCCATCATTTTGTCAAGTTACATTGGAAATCACATGAAAATTTTACATGTTTTGTTGACTCGTATGCCCATTCCTCCTGTTAAATATGGCGGGACAGAGCGGGTATTGTGGGCATTATATCAAGGACAAAAAGAGCTTGGACATGACGTTAAATTTTTAACCAAATACGACAATAAACACCCTGACGCTATTTTATATAATCCCAATCAATCCCTAGAAAGCCAAATAGAAGGCTGGGCGGATATTATTCATTTTCATTTTTTGTATCGGGGCGAATTAAAAACACCTTTTGTTTGTACCACACACAATCAACAAATCACGCCTGCCACTTTTCCAAAAAACACCATTTTTTTGGGCGAATTACATGCCAAACGTAGTGGCGGAAGTGCATATGTTTATAATGGATTGTATTGGGCGGATTATGGCAAGCCTAATTTAAATAAACCAAAATCCAAATATGTGCATTTTTTGGCAAATGCCAAATACAAAGACAAAAATTTAAAAGACAGTATCGCCATCGCTCGCCATGCCAATACACCACTTCATGCCATCGGTAGCAAACGCTATTCATTAAAGTACAAAAAGGGCAAGTATGAACCATACTTTTATTGGGGGAGTGATTTGACTTTTTATGGAATGTTAGGTGGTGAACAAAAAAATCAAGTGATAAAAAACTCATCGGCATTATTATTCCCTGTGTTAAATTATGAAGCCTTTGGGCTTGCCATGATTGAAAGTTTGTATTTGGGTTGTCCTGTGATTGGTAGTCATTGCGGTTCTGTGCCAGAATTGATTATCTCTGATGTGGGTATTAGCACCCAAAGCAAAAACGAAATGATAAATGCCATAAAAAATATCGAAGTCTTTAATCGCAAAACCTGCCATGAATATGCCCAAGAGACATTTAACCATCTTGTCATGAGTAAAAAATATTTGCAATATTATGACATGGTACTAAATGGTCAAAACTTGCATGATAAAGAACCGAGTGTGAATGAATATTTACCCACTGACTTTTATTTGACGGACTGATGATGAAAATATTGCACGTTTTATTGACTTGTTTACCCATTCCGCCCAATGATTATGGCGGTACAGAGAGAGTATTATGGGCATTATATCAAGGACAAAAAGAGCTTGGGCATGATGTTAGGTTTTTAACCAAATACGACAATAAAAATCCCGATGGTTTGATATATGACGAAAATAAATCACTGGAGAGTCAAATAGAAGGCTGGGCAGATATTATTCATTTTCATTTTCCCTATGATGGCGAGATAAATACGCCATTTGTATGTACCGAACATAGCAATAGCGATGTTGAAAAAGAATTTAATATTAATACCATTTATTTATCGTCCAAACACGCCGAGAATTACAATGCTAGTTGTTATGTGCATAATGGGCTGTATTGGGCGGATTATGGCGAGCCAAATTTGGACAATCCACAAAATTATGTACATTATTTGGCAAAGGCGACATGGCGAATCAAAAACGTACAAGGAGCGATAAAAATCGCCCAAAATGCCAATATGCCCATGCACATTTTGGGTGGTAAGCGTTTTAATCTAAAACGCAACCCGTATTTTTATTTGTCATCGGATTTGACTTTTCATGGTATGGTGGGTGGCAAGGCGAAAAATGACCTTGTGAAAAATTCAAAAGGGCTGATTTTTCCTGTGTTGTGGCATGAACCGTTTGGTCTTGCCATGATTGAAAGTTTGTATTTGGGTTGCCCCGTATTTGCCACGCCATTTGGAGCAATGCCTGATATCGTCAGCGATGATGTGGGAGTGTTGTCAGACAGTTATGCAGTGCTGACCGAAGCGGTCAAAGACGTTGATAAATTTGACAGACGGGCGTGTCATGAGCGAGCCAAAACGCATTTTAGTCATTTGTCCATGTCAAAGGCGTATGTGGAGTGCTATGAAAGGGTGTTGGCAGGCGAGAATTTAAACGCACAACGTCCAAAATCCAAGGCGAATATCAAAGGGCGGTTGGCGATGGTGGATTAGCAAAAAGGCACTTTCATATAAAAAAACCGTTTGCCAAAACTTCTATATAAGCGTTTGAAAAATTTATGAATTTTTGTGCTTAGGGTGTCATTTGGTTGATAGATAAAGGTGTTATTTTTGCGTTCTTGCTCTAACTGACTGACAAGATGTGTATCAGAATCAGGTTGCTTGCATAGGGCAGGGTTTAGTTGATAAACCGTGCCTTGTGTTAAAAATGCCCCAAATAACACATGGTCAATCGCATAGCGTTCTTGTTCATCTAACTGGCGGATAAAGTCAAGGAGTTTGGTCGCTCCTAAACGGTGTAAAACATAGCCACAAGCCCCAACGTGGGTGCTTTTTAGGGGGTGTAATGTTCTGCCTTGATGATAAATGGCGGGTTTGCTCAAATGTACCAACTCATGCCATGTTTCTAGTTTGATGATATCAAAAGGGAAGCTCAACCAGTCATCTTTTAAGAAGGCAATGGCATTTTCGCCCAAATACACGTCATCTTCAAAAATGGCGACATACTCCAAGTCATCATCTATCATTTTTTGCCATAAACAGACATGGCTTAAAAAACACGCTTTTTCGCCCAATGATAAGCGTTGATTATTTACCAAAGGAATGTTTAATTGTGTGGAAATATGCTCTATGTCGTTTGGTGTAACTGCATCAAAAAATTCAAAATGAATGTTCTGTTTGCCAAATTCTGTCTTGATATGCTCTCGGCGGTCGGTAGCGGTACTTAGGCTGATGACGTAGTTTTTCATGATTTGTCCTTGTTCATCTGCCATAGCATGATGTATTTATCCAGTGTATATCCCAAAGACGCTACCGCCAAGATATAGCCATACGCTCCGCCCATAAAGTCGGCACGGATGACATGCTCACGCACAAACGAAAACCACGAGCGAACAAGCAGTCCTGCCATGCTCACGGTTTTGCCTTTGGTGTGTTTTTCTTTTGCCCAGTCGTGGCTGTATCGGATATTTTTTACCAAAAAATGATGCAGATTGTCGTTGGTGATGTGGGGCAAATAGCCCTTTAATACCACGCTTGGCACGCCTTGTTGGTCAAGCGATTCATGCACTTCTAAGTCTGAATATTTAAACTGCGTGCGAGCATAGAGCCGAGCAAGCTTATCGGTGTACCATGAGCGTGGCTGAACTTCCACGCCACAAAAGGTATTGACCCGAGCAATGGCAAAGACCTTATCTGTCTGCACGGGTTGTCTTAATATATCAGCAATAGACTGCCTTAATTCTTGGTCAAGGCGTTCATCAGCGTCCAGCACCAGCACATAATCGCTTGTAGCATAAGACTGGGCAAGTTGGCGTTGTTTGCCAAAGCCTTGCCAGTCGGTATTGGTGTGCCATTTTGCTCCAAAAGATTCGGCAATCTTGCGGGTATCATCGGTGCTACCGCTATCCAAAATGATAATCTCATCTACCAAATCATGCACGGTATCAAGGCACGCTTTTAGGTGCTTGGATTCGTTTTTGCAAATCATGACAAGCGACAGCGTGCTTTTTTTGTTGGTCAAATCAATGGGCGTGAGATTTTTGGCAAATTCTACCGATTTTAAAAACGCTTGTTCGGCTTGGTTGTGGGTCAAATCGTACAAAATGGCGTATTTGTTAAAGGTGTATTGGGTAAACATCAGCGAATAAATCAACCCATACCTGCCCTGCAAAAAACGCCCGTCCACAAAATACTGTTTAAAAAACGCCCAAAACGGGTTTAAAATTACCTTACTAAATTTGCCTTTTTTGCCCTGTCTGTGCCTATCGTCCGCCCATGCTTTGGCGTATTCTAGACGTTTGGTGAGCCAAAATAGGGGCGTGTCTGCCGTGTGATGTCGCATAAAGCCGTCAAGCGTGGCAGTGCTTGCCCCATTTAGCACGACCGATTCATGCACTAAGTTATTGTCATAGTTATATTTTTTTGGATACAGTCGCCAATGAGCCTTAACCGCCCATAGCCTGTTATCAATCTCATGCCCAAAAATACAGTCTATGCGTTTGATCCCATATACCGTATCATTGGGTGGATTTTTAATGACCGCCAAAATGCTCTGTTTTAGCTCATCGGTAATCTCTTCATCAGCATCTAGTGCCAATATCCACTCGCCTGTGGCGTGGGATTGGGCGAGCTGTCTTTGTCTGCCAAAGCCTTGCCAGTCGGTATTGACGTGCCATTTTGCCCCATATTGTTCGGCAATTTCTCGGCTGTTGTCGGTGCTACCGCTATCTAAGATGATAATCTCGTCCGCCAAGCCGTCTAGAGCAGGCAAGCTGATTGCCAAATTTTTGGCTTCATTTTTGACAATCATGACGACTGATAGGGGGTATTGACTCATTGCCAAGCATCCTTAATCCATTCACTTGGCAAAACATGGCGATACCATTTACCGCCCCCACCTGTGATAGCATCTGGTGGATTAATCTCACCATGAAAGATGATGATTTTTGCCCCAACTGGTTTTTTGGGTGGCACAAAATACGCCATGGGGAGTTTTTGTAGGCAGTGATATTTAAAACTGACGCACCATGAACTGTCCCAATATTCTAAATGATGGTATTTACGCAGATAATTGGACAAAAACGCCTGTTCGTGGCGAACTTCTTCCCTGATTTGTTCAAAATTTTGTTCAAAATAACTAAGCAGGTTTGGATAAGTATTTTGCCCCACTTTAAAGCGATATACCGAGCTGTTACCGACCATTCGCCACGGTTTTTTCCAATCACGGATAATCATCACGCTGTCATCATGCTCCGCTTTGTGCGTAAAAAAGCAGTCAATATTATCCACGATAACAATATCAATATCCAAAAATAACGCCGTGCCTTTTAAATCATACAATTCTGGTTTAAAGGTGGTGAGCTTTTTCCAGCCACGTTCGGGCAGGTTGGCAGGTAGGTTAAGCTCAGGAATGGGATAGCATTTGACATTATCATCAATGCCTGCACTGTCGTCCGTCAAGCACACCATTTGAAAATCAAGGGTCAAATGGCGTTTTACCATATGATACAGGCGATTGACGTATTCGGCACCGTATTTGGTTCCCCATTTCATACAAATCACATAGCGGTTGTCAGTCATGGATTTTCCTTGTTTTTGTCTATTTTATAAGATTTTATTTGGGCGTGCAAATCGTCAAAAGGCAACAGGTAGGGATTTTCGCCAAAAGGCGTGGTTTTAAACCGCCGATAGCCCCACATATAATGAGCAAAATGCTCATTTATCATCATCTGCATACTATTATTCAGAGCGGTGGTGGCGATGATGTCGTTTTTGTCGTACAAATTTGGGTCGGTCAAATCATAACAAAATATCTCAAATCCTTCCTTGCCCTTGATACACGCCAAGCCAACCAACGCACAGCCTGTTTTTTGAGTAAGTTTGGTGGTGAGCGTGCCTGTCATGGTGGGAATGCCAAAAAACGGCACGATTTCTCCGCCATTTTTATCAGGGACATGGTCGGGCAAAATCACAGTAAATCCGCCTGATTTTAAGGTTTTAAAAATCGCCTTAACGCCTGTACTGTCGGTGGGGACAAGCGTGGCGGAGAGTCGTTCACGACCGCTTAGGATAAATCGGTCAAGGCTAGGATTGCCAGACGGCTTGTACATAATCGTCAAATCGCCAAAACCGCACAGCCAGGCGTTCATCATCTCCCAAGTACCGATGTGTGGCACCACCAAAATCAGCCCCTTGGGATTGGCAAAACCACGCTCCAAAATCTCACGATGATGTACCGTTTTGATTTGGGCGATAGACCATTCTGGGGACATTGCCCAGCTTTTGGCACTGTCTAGGGTGCTGATAAGCTGATTTTGCAGGGCGGTAAAGGCAAGCCTGTCTCGCTCGTCCTTATCCATAAAAGGGTGGACTAGCATAAGATTGGTGCAAATACTGCGATAAATGCTGGCATTTGACCATTTGGCAAGATAAGACGCAAAACGAGCCAATGCCCCCAAAAAGGACATTGGCACGAATTTGATAAGATTAAGCATAAATCACAAGTCTATGATTATTCAGCTTTTTCTTTTTCACGCACACGAATGCCAAGCTCACGCAGTTGCTTATTATCCACGCCAGCAGGGGCTTCGGTGAGCGGACATTCTGCCGTTTTGGTCTTAGGAAAGGCAATAACGTCCCGAATAGAGCTTGCCCCTGTCATGAGCATGACCAAACGGTCAAGACCAAACGCCAATCCGCCATGCGGTGGAGCACCATATTTTAGGGCGTTGAGCAGGAAGCTAAATTTCTCTTCGGCTTCGGCTTCATCAATGCCCAGTGCTTCAAAGACTGCCTTTTGCATATCTAGGGTATTGATACGCAATGAACCCCCGCCAATCTCAGTGCCGTTTAGCACCATGTCATAAGCGATAGATAGGGCGGTCTCTGGGCTGTTTTTCATCTCTTCTACCGTGCCTTTTGGGCGGGTAAATGGGTGATGAACTGATGTCCATTTACCGTCATCGGTCTCTTCAAACATGGGAAAATCCACAACCCATAGTGGAGCCCATTCTGATGTAAGCAGGTTTAAATCATGACCAATTTTGACACGCAACGCACCCATGGCATCATTGACCACTTTGGCTTTGTCAGCACCGAAGAAAATGATGTCGCCATTTTCGGCACCTGTACGGCGGATAAGCTCGACAAGCACGTCATCAGTCATATTTTTGATGATGGGCGATTGTAGTCCGCTTTCTTTATCCACGCCGTTGTTGATGTTGGCGATGTCGTTTACCTTGATGTACGCCAAGCCTTTTGCCCCATAAATGCCGACAAATTTGGTGTAGTCGTCAATCTGTTTACGGCTGATTTCACCGCCTTTTGGAATGCGTAGGGCAACCACACGACCTTTGGGGTCTGCCGCAGGGGCGGAGAATACTTTAAACTCCACGTTTTGCATGATGTCCGCCACGTCCACGAGCTTCAATGGAATACGCAAATCAGGCTTGTCGGACGCATAATCACGCATGGCTTCCGAGTACGGCATACGCTCAAATTTGTCAAATTTTACGCCCAAAAGTTCGTCAAAGAGCTTAACAGTCATGCCTTCCATTAAGTCCATGATGTCGTTGTCATCAAGGAACGATGTCTCAATGTCAATTTGGGTAAATTCAGGCTGACGGTCAGCACGCAAGTCTTCATCACGAAAGCACTTGGCAATTTGATAATAACGGTCAATACCGCCCACCATAAGAAGCTGTTTGAATAGCTGTGGCGACTGTGGCAGGGCATAGAACTCGCCATTAGACACACGGCTTGGTACAAGGTAATCCCTTGCCCCTTCTGGGGTGGCACGAGTTAGGATAGGCGTTTCAACGTCCAAAAAGCCATGCTCGTCTAGGTAGTTGCGGATAAGGCTTGTAACCTTTGAGCGAAAACGCAAGCGGTCAAGCATTTCAGGACGGCGAATGTCAAGGAAACGGTATTTTAGGCGTAGCTCTTCTGAGACGTTGTTAAAATCATCGTTTAGTGGGAATGGTGGCGTTTCGCTCGTGGCAAGGGTTTCAATCTCTTTGGCAAGAAGTTCGATTTGACCGCTTTTCATGTTGGGGTTTTGGGTGCCTTCGTATCTGGCACGCACACGTCCTGTGATTTTTAGGATAAATTCAGAACGTGCCTTATCAGCGGTGGCAAAGGCTTCTGGCGTGTCGGGGTCAATGACGACTTGCAACAGTCCGTCTCGGTCTCTCATGTCCAAAAAAATCACGCCCCCGTGGTCTCTACGGCGGTGTACCCAGCCGACAATGGTAATGGTTTGGTCAATGTAGCTTTCGGTAACACTACCGCAATATTCTGTGCGAATTGCCATAAATTTGCCTTTTTTAAAGTTGCTTTAATTTTGAAAAAGTTGAAACCTGCTATTATGCCTTTAAAATGCAATTTGGGCAAGTTTTTTTGTAAAAATTTGTCAAAAGGACATGACGGGGCAAGTTGCCCTTTTGGGTATTTTTGGGGCTGGCTTTTGGACAAAAATTGGCACGTTTGGGGTGATTTTGTGTTACAATTAATCTTTTTAACTGATTTTTGATGATTGACTGCTGTCAAGTTTTGCCCACAAATTATCCAACCCAAAAAGGAGCGTGATGGACACCCTAAATATTTTGTACCTTGTCTCGGCGGTGCTAATTTTTGTCAGTATTATGACAAGCCAGTTATCGGCTCGTTTGGGCGTGCCTTTATTGTTATTCTTTTTGGGCGTGGGTGTGTTGGCAGGCGAAGAAGGGATTTTGGGGATTGAGTTTGAGCAGTATGCCCTTGCCAATTTTATCGGACAAGCTGCCCTTGCTTGTATTTTGCTTGATGGCGGACTTAGAACGTCTCTAAATTCATTTCGGGTGGGGCTAAAACCTGCTGTTACCCTTGCAACATGGGGTGTTATCGCAACTGTCTTGACACTTGGGATTTTTATTGCTTATCTTTTGGGAGTGGATTGGCGGCTGGGGCTTTTGATTGCTGCCATTGTTGGCAGTACCGATGCTGCCGCTGTTTTTAGTCTGCTTAGAAATGGTGGGGTCAAACTCAATGACCGAGTGCAAGCGACGCTTGAACTTGAATCAGGGGCGAACGACCCCTTGGCAATTTTGCTTGTTACGGTCATGATTGCCCTAAACCTTGACCCTGAAAGCCAGACAATCTGGACGATTTTGTCGCTACTTGCCACCCAAATTGGCGTGGGGCTTGTCATGGGCGTGGTGTCAGGTTTTGTATTGTCTAAATTATTGCCCAAGGTGCATCTGGCAGATGGCATGTATGCCATTTTGATAATGTCAGCAGGTATGGCAGTGTTTGGGGCAACCAACCTTTTGGGCGGTTCGGGCTTTTTGGCGGTGTATTTGGCGGGTGTGGCAATTGGTAATACCAAAGTGCGTGCTACCGAACACGTCCTTAGGGTCATGGACAGTTTTGCATGGCTGTCGCAAGCGGTGTTATTCGTGGTGTTGGGGCTACTGGTTACACCATCTAGCCTTTTGCAGGTGTGGCATTATTCTTTGATTGTGTTTTTGTTTTTGTTGTTTGTCGCTCGCCCCTTTGCGGTCATGACAAGTCTTTTGCCTTTTGGGTTTAATTGGCGTGAGATTGGTTTTATCTCGTGGGTAGGACTGCGTGGGGCGGTGCCGATTACTCTTGCTATTATTCCGATTATGATGGCAGTTCCCCAAGCCAATTTGGCATTCAACATCGCCTTTGGGCTTGTGATTTTGTCGCTACTTGCCCAAGGAGCGACCATTCCTTTTATGTCCCGAGCCTTTGGGGTGTGGGTACCAACCGATAGCGAACCAAAGGCGGAGCATGAAATTTGGGTGGGCGACCATGCCAATATTACGCTTTATGAATTTGAGGTGGGCAAGGGGGCGTTTGCCGTGGGACGACACCCTGTCAATATCTCAAGCCGTTTTAATGCCAATGATGTCAGTTTGTTTGCAGTGGTACGAAACGACCATTTGCTTGTTGTCAATGACGATACGGCATTGCGGGCGGGCGATGTGGTGTGGTATGCCATGAGTGGGGATAATGCCAGCTCTGTGGCAAAGATTTTTAATAATTCTGCCACCCAATACCAAAAAACAAGCGAGTTTTATGGCGATTGGCTACTGTCGCCCCACATCAAAATTGCCGATTTGCCATTTTTTAGTGGGGGGCAATCCTTACTCAAAACCGACCGACCCAGCACGTCCAAATCCACCAAAAAAACGCCCTTTGATTTTTTTGAAGTATTTACCCCACCTAAATCAACGCTTGGCGGGATTGATGATGAGTTGATTGAGATATTTGATAAGCACAAAAATGAGACCATTGAAGAGTATATGCTAAGCCATTTTCATGCTGAGCCTGTTAGTGGGGATAAGGTGCGACTCAATGACCATTGGAGCCTTATTGTGCGTGATGTGGACAATCGGGGCAGCCTGCGTGGCGTGGGGCTAAAAAATACGGTTAAAAAGGAATAAAGGGCTTTTAAAACACCAAACAAACCCCATTATTTTTTAAAATTTATCCAAAAAGATTAAGGTAAAATCATGCTATTTCATTCATCAAAAAAACCCACCGAATTATCCATTATTCATCTTAATAAACTCCAAGACAAACGCCAAGAGCAGCTAAAAGACGCTCTAAAAAACAGCCAAAAAGACGACAAAAAATGCGGTCTGTTTGGCAAATTGTGCAAAAAAGCCAAAGACAAGGCAAAAGACAAAAAAGACAAGGTGGACGATAAAAGTAAGAGCAAGAACGATAGTAAAAGTGTGTTTGTACTGGATTTTGATGGCGACATCAAAGCATCTGCGGTGGCTCATCTGCGTGAAGAGATTAGCGTGATTATCAGCTCGGCAAAAGCAGGCGATGAAGTGGTGGTGCGTTTGGAGAGTGGTGGCGGACAAGTCAATGCTTATGGTTTGGCAAGCTCGCAATTGGCTCGCCTAAAACAAGCAGGACTGACATTAACTGTCTGCGTGGACAAAATCTCGGCAAGCGGTGGCTATATGATGGCGTGTGTGGCGGACAAGATTATCGCCAGCGATTTTGCGGTCATCGGTTCGGTGGGCGTGGTCAGCCAATTTCCCAACTTTCATGAACTTCTAAAAAAGCATAACATTGGTTATGAGATGTTCACAGCAGGCGAGTACAAACGTACTGTAACCATATTTGGTGAAAATGATGATGAAGACCGTGCCAAACACCAAGCAGATATTGAACGCATTCATGAACTGTTTAAAACTTTTGTCAAAAAACACCGTCCAAAACTGGATGTGGAGAAGATTGCCACAGGTGAGATTTGGTTTGGGCAGGATGCTTTGGATTTGGGGCTGATTGATGCGATTGGTACATCTGATGGCTATGTGCTTGAACTTATCAAAGAGCATGAGGTTTTGGTGTTACACACTCGCACCAAACCAACTTTGGTAGAAAAATTGGGGCTATCTGAGCAAGTAGGCATCAAAGCAGGTGAGATGGTTGGTCATATGGTGTCATCGGTAGGCGAACAACTTGCTAAATATCAACGTCCTTAAAGAGTCTTACAAGTGATTGAATGTACACATCATTTTGCTTAAAATTTTGATAAAAATGGTGTAAAATAAGCCATTCAACTTTTTAAAAGCGGACAATGGTTGTTCGCTTTTTCATTGATTTTAACATATGATTTGGGTTATTTATGAAAAAACTGGAAGAAGCCTTTGCCAAAGCTGATAGACTTGGACGAGTTATTGCTAATAAATTTAGCAAAATCAAAGATTTAAATGACATTCGTGGTATCGGTCAGGGTAAAACTGTGCTGATTACAGGGGCAAGCTCTGGACTTGGAGCGATGATGGCTCGCAAGTTTGCTTTTTTGGGTTATGATTTGGCGATTTGTGCCAGACGGCTTGATCGCTTAAATATCCTAAAAGCAGAATTGGAAAAAGAGTTTGGTATTAAAGTCTATGTGCGTACGCTTGATGTTACGGTATATGACGATATCTTTACTGTATTTGAAGATTTTGTTACAAATGTGCAACATGATGGCGGTAAACTTGATAAAATTATTGTAAACGCAGGTGTGGGCGACAGTCGTGTCATTGGTCATGGACGATTTGCCATCAACCGTGCAACCGCTGAGATTAATTTTATCTCTGCTCTTGCCCAGTGTGAAGCTGCCATGGGGGTTTTTCGCCGTCAAAATAGCGGACATTTGGTGGTCATATCCAGCATGTCAGCGGTACGTGGTTTGCCACGCCACTTGACCACGTATGCCGCTGCCAAAGCAGGATTGGCAAGGCTTGCCGAGGGGATAAGAGCCGACACCATCAGAGAAAAATTGCCGATTACCGTGTCTACCATCTATCCTGGTTATGTGCGTACTGACCTAAATATTGGGGCAAAATACTTGCCTTTTGAAGTTGAAGAAGATGAAGGGGCGGATGTGATTGTCAAAGCCATTGAAACTAAGGTTGATGAAGCCTATGTTCCTGCATGGCCATGGCTACCGATTGGATTGGGCATGAAATATTTGCCATTGAGACTCATGACAAAATTCTTGTGATTAAAATTTTGTGATTGAAAGCATTGCAATTTATCTCAAAGCAGGGTAATATGATGGGGTTCTTATTCATCAACAGACCAAACAGGAGTATTTATGAGCAGTCAAATTAGCTTAGATGGTAATGCCGTTGAAGTGGCAGGCGATTTTGCCAAAGTGGGTGAGATAATTGCTGATTTTGCCTTAGTTGGCAATGATTTGGCACAGGTTAAACTGTCTGATTTTGCAGGCAAACGCAAGATTTTGAACATTTTTCCAAGCATTGATACGGGCGTTTGTGCCACATCTGTGCGTGTGTTCAACCAAAAAGCAAGTGAGCTTGACAATACTGTTGTGTTGTGTATCTCAGCAGATTTGCCCTTTGCCCAAGCTCGTTTTTGTGGGGCAGAAGGTATTGAAGGAGTTAAAATGCTCTCTGCGTTTAGAGATGATGACATCGCCGAAAATCTCGGAGTTGCCATGACAACAGGACCATTGGCAGGACTAACCGCTCGTGCGGTCATTGTGCTAGATACCGATAACAAAGTTTTGCATAGCGAGCTTGTGCCAGAGATTAAGAGTGAGCCTGATTATGATAAGGCATTGGCATCTTTGGCTTGATTTACTCAGTTTGCTCAAAAAATAGCCCAAATATGGGCTATTTTTTTAATGGTTTAAAATTTATTTAACATAATCCAATTTTTATCTGGTTATTATCTGTGATAAACATCAAGTTCGTTAAATAAGTTCGTTAAATAAGTTCGTTAAATGGGATTTTCTAAGCGGACAATCCAAGCCATTACCAAATAAAAACGCCCCAAATTTATTGGAGCGTTTTTTGTACCAAAAATGTCATATTATTGCTTATGACATGGTTTGTACACCTTCTAGGATTTTGTCGGCGTGGTCGATTAGTGCTTGTGGCATACGCTCACCCAATTTGTCAAACAACTCTTTGTGGCTTTGGATTTCTTTGACCCACTCATCTTTGTTTTGACGGGTAACGGTTTCAAAGTCTTCTTTGGTAAAGTCAGAATGCGTCCAATTTAGGTCTTTATAAGTCGGCACAAGACCAATCGGTGTGGCATGAGCATTGGCATTGCCTTCACAGCGGTTGATGATCCATTCTAGCACACGCATATTTTGTCCGAAACCCGGCCATACGAAGTCGCCATTTTCATCACGGCGGAACCAGTTAACCTTAAAGATTTTTGGCAGTTGCGTGCCATGTTCTTTAGTTAATTTTTCTAGTTTTTCGCCCATTTCTAGCCAGTTAGTGAAGTAGTCTGCCATGTTGTAGCCAGCAAATGGGAGCATAGCAAATGGGTCTCTGCGGACAACGCCCTGCTGACCAACTGCGGCAGCGGTGGTTTCAGAACCCATCGTGGCGGCTTTATATACGCCATCAATCCAATCGGGGGATTCAGAGATGAGTGGCACGGTGTCGGCACGGCGACCGCCAAAGATAAAGGCAGAGATTGGCACACCTTCGGGATTTTCCCAGTTGGGGTCAATCGATGGGCATTGGCTTGCCGATACGGTAAAGCGGGCATTGGGGTGCGAGGCTTTCTCGGTGCCGTCATGCTTTTTGCCTTTCCAGTTGATGAGATTGTCTGGTACTTCTTTGGTTTTGCCTTCCCACCATGCTTCGCCATCTTCGGTCATGGCAACGTTGGTATAGATGACATCATGCGATAGCGATGCCATGCAGTTGGAGTTGGTTTTGGTGTTGGTGCCAGGGGCGACACCAAAGAAACCTGCTTCGGGGTTGATGGCGTATAGTTTGCCGTCCGCCGATGGTTTAATCCAAGCAATGTCATCGCCCACGGTTTCGACTTTCCAGCCTTCATAGCCTGCTGGTGGGATAAGCATGGCGAAGTTGGTTTTGCCACAGGCGGATGGGAAGGCAGCTGCCACATAGTGCTTTTTGCCTTCGGGGTTCGTTACGCCTAGGATAAGCATGTGCTCGGCAAGCCAACCTTGTTCACGACCCATGACAGATGCAATGCGTAGGGCTAGGCATTTTTTACCAAGCAGGGCGTTACCGCCATAGCCTGAACCAAATGACCATATTTCACGAGTTTCTGGGTAGTGAACAATATACTTATCATCGTTGCATGGCCATGCCACATCTTTTTCATCATCTGCCAATGGCTTGCCAACAGAATGCACACACGGAACAAATTCACCATCTGTGCCCAGCACCTCGTAAACTGCCTTGCCCATGCGAGCCATTTTACGCATACTGACAACCACATAAGGACTGTCGGTCAGCTCTATACCAATGTGGGCAATATGGCTGCCCAAAGGGCCCATACTAAATGGCACAACATACATGGTACGCCCCGCCATGCAACCGTCAAATTTGTCATTTAAGATGGCACGCATCTCATTTGGGTCTTTCCAGTTATTTGTTGCTCCTGCGTCAATCTGTTTTTCGCTACAAATAAAAGTGCGGTCTTCAACACGAGCCACATCTGATGGGTCAGAAAATGCCAAATAAGAATCAGGATGTTTCTCTTCATTCAGTTTGACCATTGTGCCATTATCAATCATGAGTTGGATTAGGCGATCATACTCTTCTTGTGAACCATCACACCACTCAATGCGAGCAGGTTTGGTCAGTTTGGCAATCTTAGCAACCCAATCAATGATGGCTTGATGGCGAACAAAATCAGGAGTGTTTAGAGTGGTTGTGGTCATAAAAATCTCGCTTGATAAAAGTGGGTTTATGGTGAGTTATTTATCAGTAGAATTAAAAAAATACGCTATTAAACCATATTTTCTTATGAATTGTAATATTTATTTTTTTAAAAAATGAATGTATTTTCAAAAAAAATGAACATATCTGAATATGTTCATTTTAGGTTAAGTACTGATATATTAAAGTCAAGAGACTATCTTAAAAAGAAAAAAGCCCATATTGTAACGATGGCAATGGATATGAAGTTTAGGATAAGACCAACTTGCATCATCTCTTTTTGTTTGATGTATCCTGTGCCCATGACGATGGCATTTGGTGGTGTGGCAACAGGTAACATAAACGCACAAGAAGCGCCGATGCCAATGACCATGATAAGTGCCTCAGGGGGAAGACCAAGCTGTACGCCAATCGGAGCAAATAGTGGCACAAGTAAGGCGGCAGAGGCGGTATTTGAGGTGAATTCGGTCAAGAAGATAATGAATGCAGTGATTGCCAAAATAACTACAAATATCGGTGCAACCGATAAGGCATTGGCGATTTGCTCGCCAAGCAAGGCAGAGGCACCCGAGTCTTTCATGATATTAGATAGAGCGATACCGCCACCAAAGAGCATGAGTACGCCCCAGTCGGTATTATCAGACACTTGTTTCCAGCTGACCAAACCGCAGGCAAGCACCGCAACCGCTGCTGATAGAGCGATGATGGTATCGGGGGATTTAAAGGCGAACATCTCACCGAGTTGTTTGCCAAAAATCCATGATAGGGCAGTAGCCACAAAGACAACGATGGTTAAAATCCGTGATGGTGTCCATGGAATGACCTCATCGGTCATGACCACATTCTGTTTTAGGTTGGGTTTTAAAAAGACGTACATCGCCCCAAGCAGTATCGGAAGCATGACAAGCATCATCGGTACACCAAATTTCATCCATTCTATAAAACTAAGCTCCAATGCTTTGGCAGCAATACCGTTTGGTGGTGAACCAATCATCGTGCCCAATCCGCCGATACTGGCACAATAGGCGATACCTAGTAGGACAAACAAAAAGGTAGAACGGTCTTTTTCTTTGTCAATCTGCCCCAAAAGTCCCAATGCCAATGGCAACATCATGGCGGCAGTTGCGGTGTTGCTAATCCACATGGACAAAATGGCGGTGGCAAAAAAGATGTAAAACACCGCCAAGCCCAGCTTGCCCCCTGCCAGTTTAACCAAGCCAAAAGCGATTTTGCGGTCAAGTTTTTGCACATGCAACGTGGCAGCAAGGGCAAAACCGCCAAAGAATACAAAGATGATGGGGTCGGCAAAACTTGCCAAGGCTTTTTTGGTGTCAAACTCAGGCACGCCAACCAGCACCGCAAGAATCGGCACTAAGATGGCAGTGGCGGTGACGTGAATGGCTTCGGTCAGCCATAATGTGCCGATAAAGACAAGTATCGCCAAGCCTTTATTGACGTCGGTGCCAAACGGCATGACTTGATATAATATGATGGAGACGATGGCGGCGACGGCAAAAATAATCATGCCCTTGATGGCGTCTTTGGTGATGACACCTGATGGCGTTTCGTCGTTACTGTCACCCATAAAGTCGGTGTCTAAGGTAAGCTCGGAGACGTGTTCGTCGTTGTGGGGTTTTTTAGAGTCAGTCATGATTTTCCTTTTTCATCAAATACATGTCATCGCTTGAAAATCAGTCATTGAAAGGTCAATTAGTGAGCATGCATAAAAATGCCAATATCAACACATCATGACTGATGGTTCCTTGTGGTGTCATGTGCGTTGGTATTGGCGTGTTTGACTGTACCATGCCAAATATTGATAAAATGGCACGTTTACATAAATTTAAGCTATGATAACAGAATTGTAATCGTTTGAAAATAGTTTGTTGGTTTTGTTTTTAAAATGAATCGTACCCAACTTACTTGGTAAATCCGTTCTTGGTAAGTCCGTTTGTAACAAAAATACTTACAATAAAGACAGTGGGCTTGACAAAATCTACTTGCTTGATAAGAAGTGATTGGGTAAAATGGGATTTTATTTGTCTAAAATTATCCAAGAAAATTACCTGAGAATGACATGTCCCAAGCCAGTGATACCCCATCTTTGATGACTTTTAAAGAAGCCTACGACATCTTAAAGCACAACGCAGACTCGCTAGAACAAAGTCAGACACTAGACATTGACAACCTAGTGAGCGTGGTAGAGCAGTCCATTGATGCTTATAAAGTCTGCCAAGAACGCATTAACGCCGTAGAGCAGGCATTAAAACATGCCTTTGATGAGACCGCCCTAAAAAACTAACCCATTGATAAGTTTATGACTGATTTTAACCAACACAAAGACAAGGACAACCCGTCCTTAAAAACTTTTTTTGAACCCAAAACCTTGACCGAGCTTGGTGTGTATGGACGGACTTTGACGGTGTCTGTCAATTATGAAGCATGTCAATTTGAAAAAACAGGCGTGCTTGCTTTTGTCAGAAAAATCCCCCTGCTAAAGGGGCTAACCCCGTTTCGCTCGCCAACGCTTGACATGGACATCGATTTGTCCTGCGTGATGCTAGATGGCTCACATCAGGTGTTGGACAAGATTTGGTATGGCAATGTGCGAAGTGCTGATGAGAGCGTGCGTCATGTTGGGTCGCTGGCAGGGGCAGGTCACTTTGAAGAGACGCTCATGCCACAGGAGTTAATAAGTGTTAAGCTAAATGAGTTGCCCAGTGCGGCACAGCGGTTGGTGTTTGTCATGTCAAGCCATCACAAGCATCCGCTTTTCCAAGCCAAAAAAGGCATCACAAAAATCAGTGATGACGACAGCATCATTCACGCCTATGAGCTGGCAACAATCACCGCAGGTGAGCACGGTGTTGTGGCGTGGGTCGTTGAACGTGATGGCGATGATTTTAGAATATCCGCCCCACAAAAAGTTTTGGGCACGTCATTTAATCCTGCCAAACTGGCTGATGAGTTGGATAAACTGGCAAGTGGGTTTTGATGCGTTATGGCATGTAGCATGTAGGGTGTGCCAGATAAGCACGCCTTGATGATGTTATTTGGCGTTGTTTATAAGGTGCTTTTGCAACTGGCCATGCAGTAAACACAACGCCTTGGCATGGAGCAAACTGCAATTTGCCCCATCATGCCGATTATTTTAATACCGTCACAGGGTCAATGTACACGCCATTTTTGGCGATACGAAATTCTAATAAGGTTGCCCCGTTTTGTTGTTGCTTCATTTTGGCGATGAGGTCGCCCACACCGATGCTCTGCCCTTTGCGGACACTCACATCTTTGACATGCAGATAGCTACTGACAAAGCCATCAGAGTGTGAGATGGTGATAATACCCCCTGTGTTAGTGTTGTCAGCATGCACGACTGTGCCTGAGCGAGTGGCACGCACGATGTCGTTATTACTGCCCGTAAACCACATGCCTTCGGCTTTGGTGTTAATGCCGTTAATGTTGCTAATCTCGCCAAAGTGACGAACGATTTTGTTGTTTCTGCCCACAGGATAGTCAAATTTCATGACACCAACATTGCCGACCATGGGATTTTTGACCGTGATGACCCTAGGCGTGGTTGCTGTGGCGGGTGTTTGGGTGATGGTGGTGGTTGTGCCAGCTTGGGCGGGATTTGATGTGTGCCATAGGGTCAGCCACTGCCCCACACGGATGGTGTGATTGCTGTCTAGGCGGTTGATGCGACTGACTTCACGCCAATTAAGACCGTAGCGAGTGGCGATTTTTGAGACGGTGTCGCCACGTTGGACTTGATAGCGTTGGGGTACACCTTGTCTGGCAGGACTGCTGACGGGGGGCGTGATGGTGGTTTGGGCGTTATTTTGTTGGTAGGTGGGTTTGTTGGCACAGGCAGATAGTGCCAGTCCCAGCGTGATGACCACTCCCAATGACATGTTAGAAAATCCACTTTTCCCAGTTAAGGCATGAGATGGGGTGTTGGTACAATAAGATGATTCAATCATGGTTGTTCCCATTATCAAGTATCTGGTAAAATAGTTGTCAAGCATCAAAGCCACTGACGGTAATAATATGCTCATCAGCAAGGCGATAGGCGACAAGTTTACCGCCCCACACACAGCCCCCATCTAAGGCACGGACGTGTTGGGTGGCAATCTTTGCTTGTAATGCTGCCCAATGCCCGAACAAAATCTTGCGTTTGCGTGCCACTTCCCAATCAAACCAAGGACGATAGCCCAAAGGCATGGTGTCGCCAAGACTTTCTTTAAAAGAAAATTCAAGCGTGCCGTGTTTGTCGCACAGTCGCATGCGTGTCAAGTAGTTGGCAATCAGTCGCAGGCGAGTGTGTCCTGTCAGCTCATCCGACCAAGGCTCGGTGGCTTTACTGTATAAATTGGGCAACAGCTTATCAAGCTCATCCAAATCACCAGCAAAGGCTTGTTCTAGTTCTTTGGCATAACCCTTGGCATCTTTGACTTTCCAATGGGGCGGTATGCCCGCATGAGTCAGTACCGTTTTGTCATTGGGGTATACCAAAAACGGCTGATGACGTAGCCAATCCAACAACTCATCACAGTCGGGAGCGACAAATATCAGTGCGGTGTTGTCCTTGGGTTTGATGGGTAAAACGCCACGCCATGTGGCAATCAGCGTAATGTCATGATTGCCAAGCACCGTGGTTAATGCCCCAATGTCGGACAAACGTTTGACTTGTCTTAGGGTGTCTAGTGAGTTCTCCCCACGAGCCACGATGTCGCCACATAGCCAAATCTTGTCTTGGGTTTCATCAAAATCCAAAGCAACAAGCAAACGGTTAAAAGCATTAAAACAGCCCTGCAAGTCGCCAATGACGTACTCATGGCGATAAGTTTTTTGTAAATTTTGGGTCATGGTATTTTATTATATCAATCTTTGTGTGTTTTTTCAAAGGCAACATCAGACAGTCGCACAAAATCTGCCACACTCAGCGTTTCGGGGCGGGCTTGGGGGTTGATACTCGCCTTGGCAAAATCATCATCGTCCAATATCGGCAACATGTTCACACTTTTAAAAATCGCTCGCAAAGTTTTGCGTCTGTGGTTAAAGGTCTCACGCACGACATCGGCAAAGAGTTTCTCATCTTGGGCTTGCAAGGGCTTGACCTTAAAAGGCGTTAGGCGAAACACGGCAGACGTTACCTTTGGCGGGGGGTTAAACGCCCCATTTGGCACGGTCAAAAGATAATCAGTGGTGCAATGATACTGCATGATGACAGACAGTCGCCCGTAGGCTTTGGTATTTGGCTCGGCGGTGATGCGATCCACCACTTCTTTTTGAAGCATAAAGTGCATGTCGGTGATGACATCGCTAAATTCTAACAAGCGAAATAAAATGGGTGTTGAGATGTTATAGGGTAGGTTGCCCACCACACGAAACGCCCCACGCCCCACCTGCTCGGCAAGCGTGCGATAGTCAATGTGCATGGCGTTGTCATTGATGATGGTAAAATCAGGATGGCTGTTCGCCCCGATGTTGATTTTTAGACCATTTGCCAAATCACGGTCAAGCTCGATGACTGTCATGCCATCCACTTCTGCCAATAGTGGTTCGGTCAATGCCCCAAGCCCCGGCCCGATTTCTAGTAAGTTATCGGTGCGAGATAAGCGAACGCTATCAACGATTTGGCGGATGATGTTTGTGTCGTGTAAAAAGTTTTGCCCAAAGCGTTTTCTGGGGGCATGGTTAAATTCTTTTGGCGTGCGAATGGTCATGATGCGTTTGTCTTAAAATTTAGCCAATTATAACACCCTTTGCCAAAAAATAAAAATTGGACGAACTGACCAGTCATTTTTATGACGGTAAGCTCGCCCAAAGATGGGTTGAACTAACTTTTAAAACAAAGTCTTTACAACCAAACAATAATTGGCAAACGCTAATTACTGCGTAGGGTTGATGATTTCAGGGGTAACTGAGACGATGTTGTTTAGTTTCCATACAGGAACAACTTCGCCTGCAGCTTCGTCATTGACTGCCGTTTGGCTGATGTTTAGTACATAACGGTTGCCTTCTTCAAAGGTAAATCCTTCGATATTGCCACTTAGTACATTGTAGTTACGCTCGTGGGTGCGACGGTATTGTAGGCATTCACTGGCAACGGCATTGCCTGCGGTGTCGGTCAGCTGACAAGTGGCTTTGCGTGGGGCGATTTCAATATCAAAACTTGGAATATTAACCACTTTAACGGCTTTGACTTCGCCTTCAACGGTTTTAACACGAGTATTGTCAAGCTGAGTGCCAGCACAACCAGTTAGTGTTAAAGCAATAATAGATGATAGTGCGATGATTTTTTTCATGGGACATCCTTTGGGTGTTTGTGATAAAATGATTTAGCAAGGCAAAGACAAAATGAGTAGATAAGCCATTGCCTGCAAATTTATTGTAGACCTTTTTTATTGCTACATCCTTTTTAAAATGTAATAAAAAGTAATAAAGCGTTGATTTTGCCTTATATTTAGACAGTTTTTTCACAAAAAATGAACATGTAATGAGTTTAATTTGGGATATATTGTATTTTGATTTGTATTTTAAAAAATAAAAGCATGGGATGGCTTTGTCTCAATCTTGATTTGTGCTAAGTTTTAGGCTGTATATTGCTTCTTTGGTTTGCATATCGGTGTTTTTTTACAAAAAATAGCAATCGCTTAACAAGATAAGCCCATAAATTTGTTATAATAGTCAGCCTTTGCTTGCCAAACTATTTTTGTAGACATTGACTTTTGTAGCATTGACAGTTAATAGACTTCTTTCCAAACCCCGATTTTTGTGGATTTTTAAAAACTTCAACCCCAATACTTATAAAGGTTTATTAAAGGTTTATTTTTAGTTTGGAAAGAGATTTAATGGATTTGTTTGTTTTGGGGCGTGTCAAATTTTCATCTTATTTTATAAAATGTTATCAATGGTAGGCACGCCCTAATAAAAACATCATCAATGGCAGGCGTGTTTTATTCATTTTATCCATAATACCATCAACCAAGAGAGTAATCATGCGTTTATTTAACATCACTACCTTAACCTTGACCGCTCTAATCGGCATGCAGGCATCTGCCCACTCAACCACGGCGTCTTATTATGCTGATAAATTTAATGGTCGCAAAACTGCCAATGGCGAAGTATTTAGCAATAATGGCATGACCTGTGCATCTAACCGCTACAAACTTGGGACGTATGTGGAAGTTACCAATGCCAAAACGGGCAAATCCATCACTTGTAAAGTCAATGACCGCATTGGTAAAGCAGGGCGTATTGACCTAACCAAAAACGCCTTTAAACAGCTTGCTCCGTTGTCGGTTGGTTTGGTAAAAGTGCAAGTAAAACCTGTGGACAAAGATGCCAAAAACACCAAGCAAGATAAGGCTGGCGATGTGATGCTAGCCAAAGACAGCCTTGCCAAAGATAAATTGGCACAAGATGAGCAAAAGACAAGCGAAAATAATCAAGATGGCACGATTAATTTGGCACTTGAACAAGACAAGTGATTGATAAGACAAGCGATTAAATCATCTTTAAAGACCACAAAAATCCGTCATTGGGCATAATGACGGATTTTTTGTTTTGGTGCTAACTGCCAATATAATTTACTTCATTCTCAACTTAAAATAGCAACTTGTTGATTTTTCAATAATTATTTTTTGGTCGTAGGGGCGAATTGCAATTTGCCCTTAATAAATCAATCACTGATACAAAGTTGAGAATAGGGTATAATTTGGAAAATCAACAGCTTAAATGTTGAATTTCCAGTCAAAGGGCATTTCATGATGCCCACGGAGTGCCATCATCAGAGTCTGTTTCATGTGTTGCAAGACTTCGGGGGTGTAGGCGATGGCAGGGCAACCCCAAACAGGGTTGGGCCAGCGAGCGTCATTTTGATAGCGGACGACATGATGAAAGTGTAGTTGTGGCACTTGATTGCCAAGGGCGGCGACGTTCATTTTGTCCGCCCCAAAGATTTTTGCCATTTGGCTAGATACCCAGCTTGATTCACGCAAAAATTGCACTTGGTCAGCGTCGGATAACTCATAGATTTCTTTGATGTTTGAGACGCGTGGCACCAAAATCAGCCAAGGAAATTGACAGTCATTCATCAAACGCACGGTACATAGGGGTAGGTCGCCAACCAAAAATGTGTCTTTGGCAAGCGCGGGGTGTAACTGAAACATGGATTCGCCTTTTTTTAATTATGAATTTTAACAGGATATTGTAACATGATTTTGGTAAAAATTTTAAGGGCTTTGGCAAAATTTTGCAAGTTTTTATCAATTTAAATTGATTTGATAAATTTTCAAAATTTGTTCAATTTAAGCTAGTTTTCCCCCTTGATTGTGTGTTAAACTAGATAGGAAAAACGCCAAAATTTGGCATTGGTTTAACTTAAATTAAGGTGAAAGACATGGGTAAAAATGTTGTCGTGCTTGGCAGTCAGTGGGGCGATGAAGGCAAAGGTAAAATCGTGGATTTATTGACCGAAAAAGCAACTGCCGTGGCACGCTATCAAGGCGGACACAATGCAGGGCATACGCTTGTTGTTGGTGGCGAAAAGACGGTATTGCACCTTATTCCATCTGGGATTTTGCGTGAAGGCGTAACCTGCTTTATCGGCAATGGCGTGGTACTAGCCCCCGATGCTCTACTAAAAGAGATGAAAGGCTTGACTGACAAAGGCGTGCCTGTGCGTGAAAGACTTCGTATCTCGCCTGCTTGTCCGCTTATCATGCCTTATCACACCGCCCTAGACCAAGCCCGTGAATTAAAGCGTGGCAACAGCAAAATCGGCACAACAGGTCGTGGTATTGGTCCTGCTTATGAAGATAAAGTGGCTCGCCGTGGCTTGCGTGTGGCGGATTTGTTCCGCAGTGATTTGGCGGACAAATTGGCAACGATTTTAGAATACCATAACTTTGCTTTAACCCAGTACTATAAAGTTGAAGCGATTGATTATGATGCTACCCTTGCTCTATGTCAAGAATGGGCAAGCGAGCTAAAAGACTTGGTTGTGGACGTCACAGACGAGCTAGAAACACGCCGTCAGGCAGGCGAGAACTTGATGTTTGAAGGGGCCCAAGGTACCTTGCTTGACATTGACCACGGTACTTATCCGTTTGTAACGAGCTCAAACACCACTGCAGGGGGCGTGGCAATAGGCACAGGGCTTGGGCCTTTGTATTTTGATTATGTGCTTGGCATCACCAAAGCCTATACCACTCGTGTGGGTTCAGGACCTTTCCCAACCGAGCTGTTTGATGATGTGGGTGAGCATTTGGGCAAAGTGGGGCATGAGTTTGGAGCGACCACAGGGCGTGCCAGACGTTGTGGCTGGTTTGATGCAGTGGCACTTAGACGTGCGGTGGTGCTAAACTCCATGAGCGGTATTTGCCTAACCAAACTTGACGTGCTAGACGGTCTTAGTGAGATTAAGATTGCCACTGATTATACCTTGCCAGAAGGCGAGATTCAGGGTGCGTATGATGCTGAGTATTATGCCAAAGTAACGCCTGTGTATGAGACATTGCAAGGCTGGAGTGAGTCTACAATCGGTATTACCAAGTTTGACGATTTGCCAAAGAATGCCAAAGTCTATATCAAGCGTATCGAAGAGCTGGTGGGCTGTCCTGTGGACATCATCTCAACAGGGGCGGACAGAGCCGAGACGATTGTGCTAAGAGACCCGTTTGATGCATGATTTAGCATGATTTAATCTGACACAAAACCATTTATTTTATGATAAGTGGTTTTTTGTTGTCATTATTTTGCCATAATCTTTAAAAAATTCTTGACTTTGGGGGTAAAAAATGATTATATTTAGTTGTCATTTGAATAAGTGGTAATTACGCAAGTTCAAATAACGCAATGCTAACGATACGTTACTGTTTTTCACATAAGGACATACCCATGAATGCAAAATTTGTACCATCAGCACTGCTTGTCTCGCTTAGCCTGGCTTTATTTGGCTGTGGTGGCGATAAAGAGTCAACCCAAACATTAGCAGGTAATACATCTGTTGCTACAGGCGAACTTGCCGATACACAAGAAGTGACCATCAATAACGGTGCAGAGCCTGAGTCGCTAGACCCGCATAAAGTATCAGGCGTGCCAGAATCTAACGTCATTCGTCAGCTATTGGTTGGTTTGACATCAACCGATGCAAATGGTAACACTGTACCTGGCATGGCAGAATCATGGGAGAGTGCTGATAATAAGGTGTGGACATTTAAATTGCGTGATGCCAAGTGGTCAAATGGCGACCCTGTGACGGCTCAGGATTTTGTGTATAGTTTTCAGCGCCTGGTAAATCCTGAGACAGCATCGCCTTATGCCACTTATTTGGTGGCGGTCAAGGTGGTGAATGCCTAGGACATCGTAAACGGTAAGGCAAAACCTGATACACTGGGTGTCAAAGCCATTGATGATAAGACGCTTGAGGTCACCTTATCCGAGCCTGTACCTTATTTGCCTGACACGCTCATTCATACTTCTGTCAAGCCTGTCAACCAAAAAGCAGTAGAGCAACATGGTGACAAATGGACAGCAGTGGGTAACTATGTGGCGAATGGTGCTTACAACCTAAAAGATTGGCAAGTCAATGAACGCATTGTGTTAGAGCGTAATGCCAGTTATTATGATGACGCCAAGACAACCATCAATACAGTGACGCTACTGGCTATCCCATCAGAGGTTACCGACGTGACTCGCTACAAAGCAGGCGAGGTGGATGTCACGGCAGATGCCTTGCCATCAGAGCAGTTTAAACAGCTCCAATCAGAGTTGGGCGAGCAGGTTAAAGTTCAGCCGAAGCTATGTACTTATTACTATGAGTTCAATCACACCAAAGCCCCGTTTGATGATGTGCGTGTGCGTAAAGCGTTGTCGTTGGCACTAGACCGTGACATCATCACTGACAATATCTTGGCACAAGGTCAGACCGTGGCATATCAATTCACGCCAAATTCTATCGCAGGCATGAAGGATTATGAGCCTGAGTGGAAGGCGTGGGATAAAGCCAAGCGTATTGAAGAAGCTAAAAAGCTACTCAATGAAGCAGGTTTTAATGAGTCCAATCCTTTGAAGTTTGAACTGCTGTATAACACATCAGAGGCACACAAAAAACTGGCGGTGGCGGCAGCGTCGTTCTGGAAAGATTCTTTGGGCTTTGTTGAAGTGAGTCTAAATAACCAAGAATGGAAAACCTACCTTGAAACTCGACGCACTCAAAAGCATCAAGTATCTCGTGGCGCGTGGTGTGCTGACTACAATGAAGCATCAACGTTCCTAAATACATTCATCTCAAGCGATTCAAGTAACTATGGTAAATACAACAGCCCAGAGTTTGACCGTTTGATGAGTAGTACATTAGGGGCGGATGTTACCGCAGAACAGCGTGCCGAGCTGTATCGCCAAGCCGAGGCGGTGCTAGATAAAGACAGTGCGACCATCTTTGTGTATCACTATGTATCACCCCGTTTGGTAAAACCATACGTCCTAGGCTATGCAGACAACGACCCGCAAAGCACATGGCAGGTTAAAGATTGGAAAATTGCCAAACACTAACACATAACAACAGCACAAATCGCCCTAGGGTGATTTGTGTTTTGTTTATCATAGGAGCATAGGAGAAAGTATGTCCCATTTTATGTCTCAACTGCCACGTTTTCATCCTGCTGTGCTTAGCATGGCAGTCTTATTTGGTTTGACAGCGTGTGGCGGTGATAAGCCAAGCTCAGCTCAAACCGATACTACCCAAACTAACACCAATGCCCAAGCCACTGCTGAGCAAGCCATTACCATCAATAATGCCAGCGAACCTGAGTCGCTTGACCCGCATGTTGCCAAAGGTGTGCAAGAGGCGAACGTGATTCGTCAGTTTTCAGAGGGGCTACTGACAACAGATAATGATGGTAATCTGGTGGCAGGCATGGCACAAAAGTGGGAGAGTGCTGACAATAAAGTATGGACTTTTAGCTTGCGTGATGCCACATGGTCAAATGGCGACCCCGTAACGGCTCATGATTTTGTGTATAGTTTTCAGCGGTTGGTTGACCCAAAAACGGGGTCATCGTACGCCAGTTACCTAGAAGATGCCAAAGTGGTCAATGCCGGTGAGATTATCTTGGGTAATAAACCAACGGATACATTGGGCGTACGAGCCATTGATGATAAGACCTTGGAGATTACCTTATCAGAAGCGGTACCTTATTTGCCTGACATGATGATTCATACATCTGTACAGCCTGTACACAAGGCAACCGTGGAAGCTCATGGCGATAAATGGACAAATCCTAAAAATATCGTGGTCAATGGGGCGTATAAGCCGACTGAATGGATAGTCAATGAAAAAATCGTCTTAGAGAAAAACCCATCCTATCATGACCATGCCAATGTCAAACTAGATAAGCTGACCATGCTACCCATTCCGCAGGCGACTACGGATGTACAGCGTTATCAGGCAGGTGAGATTGACATTACCGCCAGTGAACTGCCATCTGAGCAGTTTGCATCCCTAAAACGAACCCTAGGCGATGAGGTCAAATCCGCCCCAACGCTATGCACCTATTATTATGAACTTAATGTTGATAACGCCCCCTTTGATGACATCAAAGTTCGCCGTGCCTTAAACTTAGCAGCAGACAGAGAATTGATTGCTGAGAAAGTCATGGGACAAGGACAAGTGCCTGCCTATCAATTTACCCCGCCTGCCGTCAAAGGGGGGTTAAAATACACCCCAGAATGGCAATCATGGGACAGAGCCAAGCGTTTAGAGGAAGCCAAAAAGCTACTAAATGAAGCAGGTTATAATGAATCCAACCCATTGACCTTTAAGCTGTTGTATGACACCAACGAAAGCCACAAAAAAATCGCCGTGGCAATGGCAAGCCTATGGAAAGAATCCTTGGGTGTGAATGTAGAGCTTGTGAACGAAGAGTGGAAGAGCTACCTAGAAACTCGCCGTCTGGGCAAATACCAAATGGTGCGAGCCAGATGGTGTGGCGATTATAACGAATCATCAACCTTCCTAAACTTGATGAAATCAAACAACACCAACAACTGGTCAGCCTATAAGAGTGCCGAATATGACGCCATCATGGCAAGTTCATTACAAGCGGGGCTAAACGATGAAGAGCGAGTGAAAATCTATCATCAAGCTGAGAGTCTGCTGGATAAAGATGAGGTGCATATTGACATCTTTTATTATACCAATGCTCGCCTAGTCAAGCCTTATGTGAAAGGGTATTCTAACAAAGACCCGCTTGACCAATGGCAAGCCAAATATTGGTCAGTGGCAAAATAAGCCATTAACACCGCTGGGGTGGAATGCCCCAGCTTCATCATCATGGAGAACTAAGATGAAACTATCAACATTAAACCTAGCCATGCTTACCTTATGTGGAGCGGTTACTTTGACAGGGTGTGGGGGTGATAAGCCGTCCGCCCAAGCAGGTGGTGCCAGTAGTGCCAGTGCATCCAAGGACAGCATTACCATTCCCAATGGTGCAGAGCCTGAATCATTGGATTTGCATAAGGCATCAGATTCAAGTTCATTTGCCATCATTCGCCAAATGTTTGTCGGATTGGTCAGTGCTGATGAAAAAGGAGCGACCATACCAGTATTGGCAAGTGAATGGGACAGTGCCGATGGTAAAGTGTGGACATTTAAAATCCGTGATGCCAAATGGTCAGATGATACACCGATTACCGCTCATGACTTTGTGTATAGTTTTCAACGTCTGACCGATCCAAATACCGCATCACCATATTCTAGCTATTTGGTGGATGCCAAAGTGGTCAATGCAGGTCAAATTGCTGAAGGTAAGGCAGGCGTGGAAACCTTGGGTGTAAAAGCCGTTGATGATAAAACGCTTGAAATTACACTAACTGACCCCGTACCTTATTTGCCCGACTTATTGGTATTGCCTGTGGCATATGCTGTGCCAAAGCAAGCCATCGACGCTCATGGCGACAAATGGCTTGACCCTGCCAACATCGTGGTTAGTGGTGCGTACAAATTGACCGATTGGGTGGTGAATAGTCACATCACCGTAGAGCGAAATCCTGCCTATTTTGGTGAAGTGACGGGTAATATTAATAAAGCCACGTTCCTGCCCATCACATCAGCATCTACAGAAGTCAATCGCTACAAAGCAGGCGAGGTTGAGCTTGCCGCCATTCCATCGGAGCATTTGGCAAGCATCAAAAAGGAGTTGCCTGATGAGGTGCATTCTTCGCCAAAATTGTGTACTTTTTATTTAGAATATAATCACGCCAAAGCACCTTTTAATGATGTAAAAGCTCGTCAAGCCATTGCCATGGCATTAGACCGTGAGACGATTGCTGAAAAAGTGTTGGGTCGTGGCGAGAAGGCAACCTATCAGTTTACCCCACCTGCCATTCACGGCATGGGCGAGGTCAGCCACGAGTGGACAAAACTTGACAAATCAGCACGAGTGGCACAAGCCAAAAAGCTCATTGAAGAGGCGGGTTATTCGGCGAGCAAGCCTTTAAAGTTTGAACTGCTATACAGCACGAGCGAAACAGGTAAGCGTATCGCCACAGCCACATCATCCATGCTTAATGAATCATTTGGTGGTAGTGTCAATGTGTCTATCATCAATCAAGAATGGAAAACCATGTTAGATACTCGCCGTCAAGGTAAGTTTGATACAGCATTTGCAGGATGGTGTGCCGACTATAACGAGCCATCAACTTTCCTAAATATCTTACGCTCGGGTAACAGTAACAACTCAGGTCAATACAAAAATGCAGAATTTGACCGTTTGTTGGATTCAACCCTAAGTGCAGGCATTAGTGATGATGAGCGTATGAAAATCTACCACAATGCCGAGGCGATTTTGGACAGGGATATGGTCATGGTGCCGATTTATACTGCCATTTCGGTTCGCCTCAAAAAGCCCTATCTAGAAGCAGAGTCACTAAATGACCCGAGCAGTAACTGGCAAATCAAAGACTGGACGTTAAAATAATTGGGTACGAGTCACAGCACCTTGCAGTTGTTTGTGAGGTGCTGTTGTTTTTAAAAATCACGCCCTATGATTCATGCGAATTTTTGCAATAAATTATTTTTAATAAAAGTTTTAAATACCGATGTTTTATTAAAAATAATTAATAGGTGTATATAATGGCTTATGTTACAATAAGCCACCGATTTTTAGGTAAAACCCATCAGTAGAGGGAATGTTAGATGATGACAGATGCACAAAAGCAGTGGCAAAAGGCATTGGGATGATGTATGGGTCACCGCTCATTTGTTAAACTGACAGGGTTTCTACGTTGCCATGGACTTGCAACAACAATAAGAGAGTGCTTATGTTTAAACTCATTTTTAAGCGTGTGTTAGAAGCCATTCCAACCATGCTCTTTTTGATTACCATTTCGTTTTTTATGATGCGACTTGCTCCCGGCAGTCCTTTTACGGGCGAGCGTAATCTACCCCCTGCGGTACTTGCCAACATCGAGGCGAAATACCATTTAAATGACCCGATATGGCTTCAATTTTTAAATTACCTAAAACAGCTTGCCCAAGGGGATTTTGGTCCATCTTTTAAGTACAAGGATTACACCATCAATGAACTGCTTGCCCAAGCCTTGCCTGTTTCGATAGAGATTGGCTTGTATGCATTCATCATTGCGGTGGTGTTGGGGATTGGTTTGGGGGTGATTGCTGCCTTAAAACAAAACAGCTGGCTTGATTATACGTTGATGACATTGGCAATGACAGGCATAGTCATACCAAGCTTTGTCAAAGCACCGCTACTTGTGCTTATTTTTGCGGTTATTTTAAAATGGTTTCCTGCTGGGGGCTGGAATGGTGGGGCATTCATGAATTTGGTGCTACCTGTGGCAGCATTGGCGATAGGTTATGTGGCAAGCATCGCTCGCATCACAAGAGGTTCGATGATTGAGGTGATGAATAGCCCCTATATTCGTACCGCCAAAGCAAAGGGATTACCTTTATCACACATTGTGATTAAACATGCCTTGCGTCCTGCCATGTTGCCCATCATCTCTTATTTGGGGCCTGCATTTGTGGGGATAATCACAGGCTCTATCGTGATTGAGACGATTTTTGGTTTGCCTGGTATTGGTCAGCTTTTTGTCAATGGTGCTTTAAACCGTGATTATAGCCTTGTGCTAAGTTTGACGATTTTGGTGGGGGTATTGACAATCCTATTTAATGCGATTGTTGATATTTTGTATGCGGTGATTGACCCAAAAATTAAATACTAATAATGAAGGAATGTGTATGTCTATGAATGCAAGCAAAACCGTGCAAACCATAGAACCTGTGGTAAAGGGACGAAGTTTGTGGCAAGATGCATGGCGACGTTTTCGCCGTAACAAAGCTGCCATAGCAAGTGGTGTGGTATTACTTCTTATCACGGCATTTGTGATTGTTGCCCCCATGTTATCATCATTTGGCTATGCTGATACGGATTGGAGTAACATGGGTATTGCCCCATCCATGCAAACCAAGCACTATTTTGGTACAGATACCTTAGGGCGAGACCTGCTCGTACGGACGGCAGTCGGCGGACAAATATCACTGATGGTGGGGATTGCAGGTGCTTTGGTGGCGGTACTGGTAGGTACGGTTTATGGTGCGGTCTCTGGCTTTTTGGGCGGCAAAGTGGATATGGTCATGATGCGGTTTTTAGAGATTTTAAGTGCCTTTCCTTTCATGTTTTTTGTGATTTTGCTTGTTACCTTGTTTGGGCGTAATATCATCTTGATTTTTGTGGCAATCGGTTTGGTCTCATGGCTTGATGTGGCTCGTATCGTGCGTGGTCAGACATTGAGTCTAAAAAACAAGGAATTTATTGAAGCTGCCCGAGTAACGGGGGTTACCAACTGGCAAATTGTCATCCGTCATATCGTGCCAAATGTATTGGGTGTGGTTGTGATTTATGCATCTCTTATTGTGCCTGGGATGATTTTATTTGAATCATTTTTAAGTTTTTTAGGGCTGGGTGTGCAAGAGCCCAGAACCAGTTGGGGGGCACTGCTTCAAGAAGGAGCTCAAACCATGCAGGTTGCTCCGTGGCAGCTGCTTGTGCCATCTACTTTTTTGGTGATAACACTGTTTTGTTTTAACTTTATTGGCGATGGTTTGCGTGATGCCTTAGACCCAAAGGACAGATGATATGACATTATTACAAGTAAAAAATTTGGATGTATTTTTAAAAACCGATGAAGAGCTTGTCCATGCGGTCAAAGATTTATCATTTACCGTAGAAAAAGGGGAGACGCTTGCCATCGTCGGTGAGTCAGGTTCAGGTAAGTCGGTAACGTCAATGGCAATCATGCAGCTTTTGCCCAAAAATATCACCACTTTTGACAAAAAATCATCGGTGCTTTTTAATGGTAAAGAGCTGCTTGACTTATCTGAAAGACAGATGCGTGCCATTCGTGGTGATAAGATTGCCATGATTTTTCAAGAACCCATGACATCACTCAATCCATTTGTCCCCATTGGCAAACAAGTGGCAGAAGCGGTCAGCATTCACAATCCGAGTGTAAGCAAGTCCGAAGCCACCAAACTGGCACTTGACACCTTACAAAAGGTCAAAATCCCCAATGCTGACAAAAAAATGACAGCATATCCACATGAATTTTCAGGTGGGCAACTTCAACGCATCATGATTGCAATGGCAATCATCAATAAACCCGACCTACTCATCGCCGATGAACCGACTACCGCTCTTGATGTAACCACGCAGGCGGAAATTTTGGATTTAATGCTAGAATTGCAGCGTGATTTGGGCATGGCGATTATTTTAATCTCTCATGATTTGCGATTGGTGAGAAAGTACAGCGATCAAGTGTGTGTCATGCAGTATGGCGTGATTATTGAACGTGGCACGACCCAAGAGGTCTTTGATAATCCACAACATCCTTATACTGTTGAGCTGTTGACCCCCATTCCCAACAATCACAAACCCATCCTTGATGAATCTGCCCCAAAGCTCATCACAGCAGAGGGCATTAAGGTGGATTATGTCATCGCACGCAACTTTTTTGGCAAGCCGACCAAAACCTTTAATGCAGTCAAGGGCATCACACTTGACCTAAAAGTGGGCGAAACGCTCGGCATCGTAGGTGAGTCAGGTTCGGGCAAATCCACGCTGGGGCGTGCCATCATGCAGATTGTGGAATCCACGGGCGACATTCGTTTTAATGGCGAGAAAATCATTGACACCACAGGCGACAAACGCCAAGCTCTACGCCGTGATATGCAAATCGTCTTTCAAGACCCCTTTAACTCATTGTCGCCTCGTCTGACCGTGCGTGAGATTATAGAAGAGGGGCTTACTGTACATTTTCCGCAGATGAGCAAAGAAGAACGTCGGCAAAAGGTGGTTAAGATCTTAAAAGAAGTCAATCTATCGCCCACCATGATAAACCGCTATCCGCATGAGTTCTCAGGGGGTCAGCGTCAGCGTATCGCCATCGCCCGAGCGATTATTTTAGAGCCAAAATTTGTTTTGCTTGATGAACCGACATCTGCCCTTGATCGCTCTACCCAAATCATGGTAGTCAATCTTTTAAATGACCTACAAAAAAAATATGGACTAAGCTATATTTTTATCAGCCATGATTTATCGGTGGTCAAAGCACTCTCTGACCGCGTGATTGTGATGAGTGGGGGTGAAGTGGTGGAGATGGGTACGGCAAGACAGATTTTTGAAGAGCCAAAGCATGAGTACACCCAGCTACTAGTGCAAGCATCTAATTTGTCTTAGTTTGTCCTAGTTTGTCTTAATTTATTTTACCCCGTCCAACAAAAAAACCAGTCAAGCGACTGGTTTTTTATCGTGGTTTGGTGTAAAGTTTATCCGATAATCCCAAAAAACTGCAACAAAAACAGCCCCGTAAACCCTGTCAAAAACACAATCCCGCAGATGGCATAGATATTCATCAGATGCGAGAGTTTTTTGCCACGGCTTTTGATGAGTGAGTAGTTCAAATAGGCAAAAATAGGTGCAGTGACAAAGGCAGAAATCATGGCAAATTTGAGCAAAGTTGCCATCTGCCCCATAAAGAATGTGATGAGTCCAAAACCTGTGATGGTGGTAATAGTCGTCCAAAACAGCGTGGTCTTGCCTGATGGCTCGTGTCCACTGATGAGTGTAAAGCATTCGGCATTGGCACGACCATAGCCATCCACGCAAGTGATGATGGTGCCAAACATGCACAAAAAGGCGATGAACGTCACCAAGCCCCTTGCCCATTCGCCGATGGTGTTGGTGTACATATTGATGAGCTGTCCGATATAAGCACTGCCCTGCATGGCAATCTCTTGCCCTGTGCCATACTGGACAAACACCCCCAACGCCAAGAAAAATAACGCCAAAATGGCAGAGCTAAGATAGCCGACATTAAAGTCAAGCAAGCCTTGTTCATGTGTTGGATGGTCATCACGAATTTTTTTGGCGGTCCACACCGATGAGATGGCGGAGAATTCTAATGGCGTTGGCATCCAGCCCATCAAGGCGATGATGAAGGAAAGTCCTGCCATGTTAAACGGTGATACTGCCACAAAGTCATGGGCAGGTGGTGGTGCTTTTGCCCCTGCGATGATGACCGCCAAGATGGTCGTAACGGTCAGCAAAATAATGATCCATTTGGTCACATTATCAAGCATCCGAAAATGCCCAAAGATGAGCAATGCCCAAGATGCCACCACCATCACCGCCGACAGTACAACTGTGGAGAGTTCAAAGGGGAGCATATAACTTAAAATCACCGCTGTCAGCAGTACCACAGCCCCTGTACTGATCATGCCTGATAGGATGGATAGAATAAAAAACGCCCAAAGATAAAATTTAGACTTTTTGGCGTAGCCTGCAATGAGACTCTCACCCGTTTCATAAGCGTAGTCGGTGGCAAAGCGAAAAAAAGGGTATTTAAAAAAGTTTGCCAATAAGATGATGATGGCAAGTTGCCAACCATATAACGCCCCCGCCTGTGTTGATGCGATCAAGTGTGAACCACCAATGGCGGCAGATGCAATCAAAATACCTGGCCCAAAGGCTCTCCAGTTAATGCGATTAGCCATAACTGCCCCAATAATAAAAATAAAGTTTTGTGATATTAGCATATTATAGCTTATTGTTTTATAATTTTTTATGATTAATAATTTATATTATGCAGAAATTTTTATATAAAGTAGGGCGTTTTGTAAAAATGTTACCAACGGTCGGCATGCCCTTTATATTTGCGGTTTTGCCCTTATAATATGTCATTATTTTTTAATTTTTTAAGAGAATATCGCAATGACCACTTTTGTCAGTTTTAATATTAACGGACTGCGTGCCAGACCGCACCAACTCGTTGCCGTGCGTGATACGCTTGGGGCGGATGTTATTGGTTTGCAAGAAACCAAAGTCCATGATGATGCCTTTCCCCTAAAAGACGTGGAGAGCCTTGGTTATCATGTGGAATTTTTTGGGCAAAAGTCGCATTATGGTGTGGCGATTTTGTCCAAATTTGAGCCGATTTTTGTGCAAAAGGGCTTTCCCTTTGCTGATGTGGATGCTCAAAGACGGCTCATTCATGCCCGATTTGATGTCAATGGGCGTGAGATTGATGTTATCAACGGCTATTTTCCCCAAGGCGAAAACCGTGAACATGAGACCAAATTCCCCATGAAACGTGCTTTTTATGCCGACCTAAACCGCTACATTGACGAGCTAAAAGGGCAGGGGCGTGAGCTTGTCATCATGGGCGATATGAACATCTCGCCCCATGACAACGATGTGGGCATTGGCGAGCCAAACGCCAAACGCTGGCTAAAAAATGGCACTTGTTCGTTTTTGCCCGAAGAGCGTGAGTGGTATGATGCCTTAATGAGTCGTGATTTGCACGACACTTACCGTAAGTTTAAGCCTGACAGTGCAGACGAGTTTAGTTGGTTTGATTACCGCTCAAAAGGCTTTGATGACACGCCAAAACGGGGTTTGCGGATTGACCATATTCTGTGTACAGACAGACTTATCCAAGACTGCGTGGATGCAGGAATCAGCTATGACATTCGTGGGCTAGAAAAGCCGTCTGACCATGCACCGATTTGGGCAAGGTTTGGGGTGTGATGTGCTTAAATCACTAGCCAACCACCTTAATACCGCCCACACGCTGTATCCTGTGGTCTTAAAATCTTTGCAAGCCTTTGAATGGCAAGTGGATAACCATGTGTCATCAGATGACGAGTTTGACCAAGCCTATCAAAAGCTTGCTGATGATTTGGCGGAGTTAACAGGCAAAGACATGGGCGAATATCTCTTGTGGGAGTGGTGGGAAGTGGACGGCGTAGAAGCCCTTGCGTTCAAGATTGCCCTGCCAAAACCTGTCGCCTGTCATGTCGGGCAAGATGACTTGACAGACATCGTGCGGACATTAAAACACGAGCAAACACGGCAAATAGCACCATTCATCAATGAGCCACACGATAAAACCGATGAGTTTATTGGATGTTGTGAACATTATTTGGATAGCTATTTGCATGAATTATTGGCGGTCAATTTCCCAAAAAGCTATGATTACGATTTATTTTGTTCCCACAAAATAGACGGCAACCACATAGAATTTGGCAGTGATGACATCATTGACGTGATTTTAAGTGGCAAATCTTATCAATCCCAAAAACAAACACTCTTTAAAAGATATAGATAAATCCATGACCAAACTTATCTTAATAGACCAAGACGGCGTATTGGCAGATTTTGAAAAATCAATCAATATCATTTGGCAGAAGCGACACGGCACGCCATTGCCCATTGATAATCGCACCGAATTTTATTTGCACGATGAACTGCCACAGCATAAAGCGGAGCTAAACGACATTTATGCCCAAAAAGGCTTTTTTGAAAATCTGCCCCCAATAGACGGGGCGATAACTGCCTTGCAGACCTTGCTTGATAATGGGCTAGATGTGCGAATTTGTACCGCTCCCATACGAGCGTATCGGCATTGCGTGAGTGAAAAATTTGCGTGGGTGGAGCGATATTTGGGGGCAGAGTGGACAAAACGCATTATCTTGACTAAGGACAAAACGTGGGTGCGTGGCGATGTGCTGATAGATGATAAGCCTGTCATCACAGGGTCTTTGATACCGATGTGGGAGCATTGGCATTACTTGCAGGGATATAACGAGCACCTGCCAGGCAAAAAAGTCGTGTGGACGGATAAGGAGAGCTGGGCGGAGCTTTTGACATTCAAGTCATCATGATTTATAAAAGTTGCTGTCTTGGCATGGAAGACATCATGATGATGTTTTTTTTAAAAATTTATTTAACATAATCTTAATCATTTACGCTCATTTTAAAAATAAAATCCAAAATCTCATCATAAAAACCTACCACAAAACACCTGTATAAGCCTGATTTTATGCTATAATGACCCATTTTTATACTTTTAAAAACATGAAAAACTTAAAACCCACAACCCTAATCCCTGCCCCACATATGGGCGACAGTGCAGTGCTTGAAGTGGACGCACATTGGGCAGGCTCGGACGTGCTTGCTCTTATATTACACCCCAACCCCAAAGCAGGCGGGACAATGAATAATAAGGTCGTTACGACCCTATACCGCTTTTGCAAAGAAGCTAATATGGATACCGTGCGGTTTAATTATCGGGGCGTGGGGCAGTCAAGCGGTGAGATTGAGTATGGCAATGGCGAGTATTTAGACAGCCTATGCGTGCTTGATTGGGCGTTGAAGCAGACATCTGCCAAGACGCTTTGGCTGGCAGGATTTTCTTTTGGTGGATTTATTGCGTGCCGTGTGGCGGATAAGGTGTTGGCGGATTATGATGTCAATCTGCAAAAACTCACACTCATCGCCCCGTCCATTGAAAAAAACAACCCAACAGGGCTAACCTTGCCAACCGATACGCTTATGATTTATGGCGACCAAGATGAATTTGTCCGCCCAAGCAGTATGGCGGATTTTGCCGATGAGTTTGGCATACGCCGTAAAGTGATGACAGGGGCGAGCCACTTTTTTCATGGGCGACTTGGCGAGCTAAAAGAATTGATTGAAAAATGATTTGAGAAATTGTACAGATGAATGATATTGTTTTAGATAAAGCATTTTTTGTGTACAACAAGAGAATATTTATAATATGGGTAGTTGTTTTGCTGTTCATTATGCTAATCTCAATGCTTGTATCTATCAGCTATCGCATAAAAGCACAAGAACTTCATGTAGACATTCATGCTAACGGGGTGGTCACAACAGCGTATTTATATAAAACATTATGTTCTAGTGGCAGAAGAGGTGGGAGTGACGATGCTTATTATCGGCGTGTGGTTAATGGTAAAACCTACACACATAATCTGACAGGCGGTTGTAATAATCCATCTAAGACCATTAATATTTATTATTTGCCCGATAAGCCTTATAAATATTTAACCGAATATGAATATGCTCGTGGCGTACGTAGTTTAAAAAGCTATTTATGGGGTTCGGCACTTGTAAGCGCGTTGTTTTTTGTGCTATTTCTAGGACATATTATGATGATGACGTTCAATTATACACGTGACGATGTTTGTGGTGAAAATCGCAAAATCAACAAGACAAATATAGAGCCAAAGGAAAAATAATGACCAATTTATCCCCCCAAAAACGCTATGATGAAGCCCTAGCCACAGGCAATTTTAGCCACGATGATGTACAAGCTAAGGCGGTTGCCTACCTTGACAAATTACACCATGAAATCATGGCAAGCCAAAACACCAATCAAGGCTTTTTTGCCAGTTTGTTCAAAGCCAAACCCACGCCCCCCAAAGGCTTGTATATGTGGGGCGGTGTCGGACGTGGCAAGACGTGGCTTATGGATATGTTTTATGACAGCTTGCCGATAGAGCGAAAAATGCGACTGCATTTTCATCATTTTATGAAGCGAGTACAGTCCGAGCTTGTCAAATTGCAAGGTCAAGTCAATCCCTTACAAAAAGTGGCGGACATTATCCATAGCGAGGCGGTTGTCATTTGTTTTGATGAGTTTTTTGTCTCCAATGTGTCGGACGCCATGATTTTGGGCGATTTGTTTAGTATGCTCTTTGAGCGTGGCATTACGCTTGTGGCAACGTCCAACATTGAGCCGTCTGGACTTTATAAAAATGGCATTCACAGAGACCGCTTTTTGCCCGCCATTGAGCAGGTTGAAAAGCACACGACCGTGATGAATATTGACTCTGGGACGGATTATCGGCTAAGACTGTTAAAACAAGCCAAACTCTACTCATCGCCCCTAACGGACGACACCAAAGACTGGCTGTCCGAGCGGTTTGATACGTTGGCGGGCGGTCAAAAGGTAGTAACCGACCCCATTGTCATCGGTGGGCGTGAGATTGCTATCATTAAGCGTACCGAGACCATGCTTTTGGCAAGTTTTAGGGATTTGTGTATGCAACCACGCTCAGCATCTGATTTTATCGAGATTGCCAGTGATTTTGATACGGTCATGGTGGATAATGTCCCTGCCTTGACGGATACGTTTATGGACCCAACGAGACGGTTTATTTATTTGGTGGATGAGTTTTATGACCGCCGTGTCAAGTTGCTCGTGCGTGCCGAGCAGTCTATTTTGGAGTTGTATCAGGGCGAAAAACTCGCCTTTGAGATTGAGCGGACACGTTCACGCCTCTTAGAAATGCAGTCTGAGGAATATTTGTCAGAAGAACATAGGGTAGAATAGGGGGTGGTTTATTGGATTTCCTGCACTAGGTTTTCCGTTCGCCCTGAGCCTGCCTGTGGGTGCGGAAAACCGTCATGGGTAGGCATAGCTCACCACAAACGGTTTTCTTTTGCCCTGTAAACGCCTTAATTTTGGGCGAATGTAATTCGCCCCTATTCGTAATATTGTAAACTAATTAAAAGCAAAAAATCAAACGAGAAAAACCATGAACGACCTAATCTCCCTTATCCATGCTCGCCGTAGCATTGGCAAACTCTCCCTACCCATGCCAAGCCATGATGAGCTAAACACCGCCTTTTTGTGTGCGATGACCGCCCCCGACCATAAGGTGTTACGCCCTTATCGGTTTGGCGTTATGGTGGGTAAGGCTCTTGACGAGTTTGGACAAGTACTGCTCCAAGCAGGGCTTGCCAAAGCCGAGACGGACGGCGAGAGCCTAGATGACACCGCACGCACCAAGCTCATTAATATGCCAAAACGGGCTCCGATGATTATCACGGTGGCAACGGATTATAAATCGCACCCAAAAGTACCAGAGTTTGAGCAACTTCTGTGCGTGGGGGCGGTGGTGCAAAACCTGCTGTTGGCACTGCAAAGCATGGGCTATCGCACGGTGTGGCGTACAGGCGATTTGTGCAACGAGCCTGCCATCAAAGCCCATTTTGGGGTTAGCGATGATAACACCGTGTGCGGATTTATTTATGTTGGGTCAAGTGATATTGTCATGCCTGAGCGTGAAGAAGCGGATTTGGCAGAATTTGTTTATTTTTATCAATAAATTGCTCAATCTCAACTTAAAATGGTAACTTATTGATTATCTGATAATTATTTTTCGGGTTGTAGGGGCGAATCATATTCGCCCTTGATAAAACAATTGATAAAACAATTATTTGATATAAAGTTGAGAGTAGCCTAATAACTGATCAATAAAAGTTTGAAAAAGGACAAGTCCATGAAATTGCCAAAAGATAACCCCAAAGTTAAAAAAATTGTCGATGTGGCAAGTCAAAGTATCAATCAAGGCTTAGAAGAAGCCCGTCATCTGCTCGAAAAATCCGAAGCCGAAGGCGGAATCTTGGCAAACCTTGCTCATTTTGCCAAAAAACGCAAAAAAGAGCCAGACCCAGACACATTTGGCATTCATGTGGATAAGCAAATGGATACGCCCCTGCGTATCGTGGTACTCGGTGGAGGCAGTTTTGGGACGGCAATGGCGAATTTATCCGCCAAAAACGGCTGTGAGACGACCTTGTGGGTGCGTGATAAAAAGACGGTCAAAGCCTTACAAAAAACCCGCATTAACAAAAAATACCTACCCAATCATGTGCTAGATAGCCGTCTGGCATTTAGTCATGATTTGGCAGAATCAGTCAAAAACAAAGACATCATCTTTGTGGCGGTGCCAAGCTCGGCGGTGCGTGAGACCTTGCAAAATATCCGTCCACACATCACACATCAAGCGGTGGTGTCTTTGACCAAGGGCATAGAAAAAGGCACGTTTGCCCTGATGAGCGACATCATCAAGGACGAATTGCCACAGGTGAATTTTGGCGTGATGAGCGGGCCCAACCTTGCCCTTGAAATCATGAATAATATGCCGTCCGCCAGCGTGATTGCCAGTCCGTCCGAGCCACTTAGAGTGGCGGTGCAGACAGCACTGCACAGTGCGTTTTTTCGGGTGTTTGCGTCCGATGATGTCAAGGGTGTGGAGTTAGGCGGAGCCTTAAAAAATATCTATGCCGTGGCAATGGGTATGGCAAATGCCTATGGCGTGGGCGAGAACACCAAAGCCATGCTACTGACTCGGGCGTTGGCGGAGATGAGCCGATTTGGCGTAGCGGTGGGGGCAAACCCCTTGACGTTCTTAGGCTTATCAGGTGTGGGCGATTTGTACGCCACTTGTAATTCTACCCTAAGTCGCAATTATCAAATCGGCAATATGCTTGGTAAGGGCATTACGCTGGATAACGCCATTAAAAAGCTCGGACAAACCGCCGAAGGGGTAAATACCATTGCTCAGGTAGAAGAACAAGCCAAAAAACTGGGCATTTATATGCCAATCACTCACGCCCTATATGCGGTGTTATACGAAAATAAATCAGCTCTGAGTGTGGCGGTAAACCTGATGGAAACAGGGTTTCGAAGTGATGTGGAATTTGTCATGCCCCACGATGAGAGCAATGAAAAGCTGTCAAAAGAGTTTGATAAGGTCTTAAAAGCAAGTAAAGAGAATAAACCCAAAGATGATGAAGCTATTGATGATAATGATGATAAATAGGTCGTGATTGTTAAATTGGATTGTATTCTTATCATAATGCTTTTGAAAAATTTTAACTAAATGTGTAGGGGTAAATTGCAATTTACCCTATATTAAAAGAAGAATTTACCATGAAACTTATCTTTATCCGACATGGTCAAGCAACCGCCTATTGTGCTGATGATGCTGGGCGTGATTTGACCGAATTTGGACAAGCTCAGGCGAACCAGACTGCCATGCATCTCACCGAGCGATACAGTCTTGACATGATTATCGCCAGCCCCTTTAACCGTGCCGACCAAACCGCCAAAATCTTGCAAAATACCGCAATTGCCAACGGACAAAATCCCACATTCATCACACTAGACAGCATTACCCCCGATGATGACCCTGTGGCAGGCGTGGCGGACATTGAGCAGATTATCACATCGCACTATGGACATGAGCATGATAAGACGATAGCGGTAGTGTGTCATATGCCGATAGTTGCTCGTATGGTGGCATATCTAGACGCAGACGGTTTGCCCCCGCCGATGTTTGATTTGGCGGAGTACAGAGTCATGACAGCCGATGTCATCGCCCAAGGTCTGGCACGTCAAAGTGAGAGATTCTCGCCCGTGCAACCTTGATGGATTGATAAACATAACCGCTTTGTAGGTTAATTTAATAAACCGCTACCTATTTGGGTGGCGGTTTTTAGGGCGTGTTGAATATTGGTATTTGCAATGAAAAATGAGAAAAATCGCACGTTTTTCAAGGAAAAAACGCAGGCTGATAGTCATTCTATTAGACAAGTTCTTGACGATGAAAAACAAGATTTAGCCATTTTTCATGCAAAAATTGATTGAAATTGTCAAATTTTCATCTTATTTTATAAGAATGTTATCAATGTTCAACACGCCCTATTTACCTTTAATAAAAATAAGTTACCTTTTATCTATAAATACAACAAATTATTAATAAGAATAACAAACTTTAAAAATTGTCTCATAAAGCATTGACTTTTGGCAATGGGTGGGCGTACAATGCCATTTTAAAGATATATTTAAAATATATTTTTAAAACAGTCATTAAGATAATGCGATTATCTTATCAATCACAATTCCCAATCAAGCCACGAGATAAGGAGCAAGAGATGGGTGAGTATAAAAAGCACTGGTGGGTGCTGTTTGGGGTGCTACTTTGCACCTTTACATTGCTTGGATGGGGTGGGGCGGAAGTTTATCGCTCTGCACCGCCCATTCCACAGCAGTTTGTGGACAGTCAAGGTCAGGTCATCATGACAGATGATGACATCCTGCAAGGTCAGTCAGCATGGCAGACGACAGGTGGCATGCAGTTGGGTTCGGTATTGGGGCATGGGGCGTATCAAGCTCCCGACTGGACGGCTGATTGGCTGCATCGTGAGTTGGTTGCATGGCTTGACATTCGTGCCAATGAAACCTACGGCAAGGGATATGACACCCTAACACCATCTGAGCAAGCAGGGCTACGTCAAGCCCTAAAAGAAGAATATCGCACGAGTGCAGATAATGGCGTACAAACCGTAGTACTCTCTGACACACGCATCAAGGCAATCAATGAAGTTGCCCCTTATTATATCGAGCTGTATGGCGATAATCCTGAATACGTCAAGACTCGGGAAAATTTTGCCATGAAAAATAACACTTTGCCTGATTTGACCGCACGGCAACATTTGGCGAATTTTTATTTTTGGACGGCGTGGATTTCATCGGCAAATCGTCCTGGTACAGATGCCACATTTACCAATAACTGGCCACATGAGCCACTGATTGATAATGTACCAACCGCCGAAAACATCATTTGGTCAGTGGCTAGCGTGGTGTTTTTGATTGCGGGCGTGGGATTTTTGATTTGGGCGTGGGCATTTTCCAAAAAAGAAGAAGATGTCAAATTGGCGGTGCCAGAGTCTGACCCTTTGACCAAGATAAGTCTAACACCATCGCAAAAAGCGTTGGGCAAATACGGACTGCTTGTGGTGGCGTTATTTGTACTACAAGTATTTTTGGGTGGTTTTGTTGCTCATTATACGGTAGAAGGACATTCGTTCTATGGCATTCCTGTGGCGGACTGGTTGCCTTACTCACTGGTGCGGACATGGCACATTCAGTCGGCACTGTTTTGGATTGCCACGGCATTTTTGGCGGCAGGCTTATTTTTGACCCCCATCATCAATGGTGGCAAAGACCCTAAATTCCAAAAACTGGGCGTGGATATCTTGTGGGTGGCACTCATCATCGTGTGTGTGGGTTCGTTCATCGCCCAGTTCTTTGCCCTAAAACACATCATGCCTGCCCATCTTAATTTTTGGTTTGGACATCAAGGCTATGAGTTTATTGATTTGGGGCGTTTTTGGCAGATTTTAAAATTTGTTGGTATTTTGCTGTGGCTTGTACTGATGGCACGTGGCTGGGCTTATGGGTTTAAACAAAAAGGCGATAAAAACCTATTGTTTATCTTTGTGGCGTCTGTGGCGTGTGTCGGTCTGTTCTACGGCTCGGGTCTGTTCTATGGTGAACGCACCAACATTGCCATCATGGAATACTGGCGTTGGTGGGTGGTACATCTGTGGGTTGAAGGATTTTTTGAAGTATTTGCAACCGCAGCATTTGCCTTTATCTTTTATAACCTTGGGCTGGTGCGTTATAAAACCGCCACAGGGGCGACCATCATCTCAGCGGCATTGTTCTTATTGGGCGGTGTGCCAGGGACGTTCCATCATCTGTATTTTACAGGAACGACTACGCCAATCATGGCAATCGGTGCGTCATTTTCGGCATTGGAAGTTGTGCCACTCGTGGTGCTTGGCTATGAAGCCTATGAACACTGGGAAAAACAACATCAAGCCCCGTGGATGGACAAGTTAAAATGGCCCATCTTGTATTTTGTGGCAGTCTCGTTTTGGAACATGGTCGGAGCAGGCGTGTTTGGATTTATGTTAAATCCGCCATTGGCACTGTTTTATATCCAAGGGCTAAACACGACTGCCGTCCATGCTCATGCGGCGTTATTTGGTGTGTATGGCTTTTTGGCTCTCGGCTTTGTGCTGTTGATTGTGCGTTATATTCGCCCTAATCATGTCTTTGATGACAGTCTGATGAAGATGAGTTTTTGGGCTCTGAATGCAGGTCTTGTGCTGATGATAATGACAAGTTTGTTGCCTATCGGGGTGTATCAAGCCCATGCATCCATTACCGAAGGCTTGTGGTATGCACGCAGTGAAGGCTTTTTGCAACAGGACTTTTTGGTCATGCTAAGATGGATTCGCACCATTGGTGATGTGGTCTTTATTATCGGGGCGATAGCAGTAGCATGGCAAGTAGTAAAATTGGTCTTTGCCAAAGCAGGTGATGATAATCATCAGCCTAATGCCCTGTAAATCGTTAAATCTTTGTCAGTATTATAACCGCTACTTAATCTGGGTGGCGGTTTTTAATAGACTTCTTTCCAAACCCCGATTTTTGTGGATTTTTAAAAATCTCAACCCCAATACTTATAAGGGTTTATTTTTAGTTTGGAAAGAGATTTAATGGTAAAAAGGCGATCAAAAGTCAATCACAGGGCAATCGCACTATATTTAATTTCTAGCAAATAAAATTATGTTTTTGAAGAAATTGGCAATTTTTAGACACAAATTATTTAAAAACTCACCAAACCAATTATATTTTGAATAATTTATTAAAAATATATTTATATAAAATTAACTATAAATACTAAATTTGCTTGATTTTTAATCAATTTCATGTAAAATTTTGTAGTGCGATTGCCCTGAAGTCAATCATGAGTGATATTTAATCTTTTGATAGAATGTGTTATAATGTCAAAAGATGTATTTATCCATTTTGAGAGACCCATGTCATATAGTTTGCTTCGCCCTTATCTATTTTCCATGCAACCTGAAAAAGCCCATGAATGGACGCTTGAAAATTTAGAGCGATTGCACAAAGCACGCCTGCTTGGGTTTGCTTATCCACGCCAGTCAATGCCGACCAACTGCATGGGCATTAGCCTGATGAACCCTGTGGGACTGGCGGCAGGGCTTGATAAAAATGGCGAGTATATTGACGCTTTGGCTGAGCTTGGCTTTGGTTTTTTGGAGATTGGTACAGTCACGCCACAACCACAGGCGGGCAATCCACGCCCGAGAATGTTCCGTTTGGCGGACAGTGGGGCGATTATCAACCGTATGGGCTTTAATAACGATGGCGTGGATAAGATGATTGCCAACATTGAGCGTGCCAAATACAAAGGCGTGCTTGGTATTAACATCGGCAAAAATGCGACCACGCCTGTTGAGAATGCTTTGGATGACTATGTGTACTGCTTGGAGCGGGTTTATCCGTACGCCAGTTATATCACGATTAACATTTCTAGCCCCAACACCGCCAATTTACGAACCCTGCAAGGGGCATCTGAGCTAGCCCATCTGTTAGATGGTATCAAGACTTGCCACACAAAACTGGCAAACGAGCATGGCTACTATGTGCCACTTGCCCTAAAAATCGCCCCTGATTTGGACGAGAGCCAAATAGATGACATCGCCAAAAATCTCACCAACTTTGACATTGATGGGCTGATAGCCACAAATACCACGTTATCACGAGTGGGTGTCGAAGACCAAGAGCATGCCCATGAAGATGGTGGTTTGTCAGGCAGACCGCTTAGTCATCAAAGCACGTTGGTACTGACGGCATTTGCCGAGCGACTGTCGGGCAAGGTGGATTTGATTGGGGTGGGCGGTATTGATACGGGCGATTTGGCGGTGCGTAAGCTGACCGCGGGAGCGACTGCTGTACAGCTGTACTCAGGACTGGTTTATAAAGGTCCTTCGCTCGTGCAGGACTGTGTACAAAGCATTGCCAACTACAAAGAGCGTGCCTTGGTCGTGGCGGATAAATCTGATAGCTTGGATAAAAACGTGGACGATAATGATCCAGACAAAAATGCTTCGGGCGAGCCAAACAAAGCATGAGCATTCTTGATATTGGTATCGCCTTTATGGTGCTTGTTGGGTTGTGGCGTGGTTTTCAAGCAGGGGCGATTAAGACAGCGATGTCACTGGTGGCATGGTTTGTCGCACTCATTGTGGCATCAGCTCTTGCCAAAGAGTTCTCGCCTTTGTTCGTGGGTGTGGTGGATAACGAAGTCTTACAGATTTCGCTGGCGTTTTTGGTGATTGTGCTGATTATTGTGAGTATCACGCACGTTATTTCGTGGCTGGCATTAAAAACCTTAAAATTTTTAAAATTGGGCTTTTTGGATAACATTTTGGGTGGTATCTTGGGGGCAAGTAAGGGCGTATTAAAAGTGCTGATTATCCTAAGTATCGCATCCCCCTTGCTCGTTAAATTGCCCCAATGGCAAGAGTCCATTCTCGCCCAAAACCTACTGCCCCTTGCCCCTGTGGCACAGGCGTTATTGACCGAAGTGCTTGGCGAAGCATGGAACCAAGTGGAAAATCCGTATCAATAGGACGGATTTTTTAATGCAAAAAATTTGTTAAAACTAACTTTGTATTAGTGGTAAATCTCTTTAACCTAATTGGCGTGTTGCCAAACTTTTGGAGTGAGTGACTATGTGTGGTGTGATTGGTGTGTGTGCCCATGAGCCTGTGGGTCAGATGTTATATGATGGCTTGACCATGTTACAACATCGGGGGCAGGACGCGGCAGGGATTGTGACCCTAAAAGATGACCGCCTGTATCTGCGTAAAGACAACGGCATGGTGCGAGATGTGTTTTTAAATAAGCACATGGTGCGTCTGGTGGGGAATTTTGGCATCGGGCATGTTCGCTATCCGACCGCAGGCACGTCAAGCACGGCAGAAGCTCAGCCTTTGTACGTCAATTCGCCCTATGGCATTGCCTTGGCACACAACGGTAACCTAACCAATGCCGAAACCCTTGCCAAAGAAGTCTATGAGCATGACCGTCGTCATTTGAACACCGACTCGGATTCGGAAGTGTTACTCAACATCTTTGCTCATGAATTACAAAAATTCACCAAAACCAAACTTGCTCCCGATGATATTTTTACCGCCTTACAAGCTGTCTATGACCGCTGTCAAGGGGCGTATGGCGTGGTAGCGATGATAGCAGGGCATGGCATGCTCGCATTTAGAGACCCGAACGGCATTCGCCCACTGGTCTATGGTCGCCGTCTGACTCCTGCTGGCGTGGAGTACATGGTGGCGTCGGAGTCAGTGGCACTGACTGCGTTGGGCTTTGAAGTGGTGCGAGACATCAACCCCGGTGAAGCAATTTTTATTGATTTAAATTATAACTTGCACACCAAACAATGCACCGACAAAATCAAGCACACACCTTGTATTTTTGAATATGTCTATTTTGCCCGTCCTGACAGTATCATTGATAACATCTCGGTGCATAAGGCTCGCATGCGGATGGGGGAGAAGCTCGCTCAGCGAATCGTCTCTGAGTGGGGCGAGAATCACGAGATTGACGTGGTTATTCCTATTCCTGATACATCTCGCAACTCGGCATTAGAATGTGCTACTTATCTGGGTGTGAAATACCGTGAAGGCTTTAACAAAAACCGCTATATCGGGCGTACCTTTATCATGCCTGGTCAGTCCATGCGTAAAAAGAGCGTCCGCCAAAAGCTAAACGCCATTCCTTTGGAGTTTAAAAATAAAAACGTCCTATTGGTGGATGATTCTATCGTGCGTGGGACGACCTGCCATGAGATTATTCAAATGGCACGAGACGCAGGGGCGAAAAACGTCTTTTTTGCGTCTGTTGCCCCACCAGTGATTTTCCCGAATGTCTATGGCATTGACATGCCAGTGCGTAGTGAGCTGATTTCATCGGGGCGTACGGTTGATGAAGTGCGTGAGATTATCGGGGCTGACCGCTTGATTTTCCAAGATTTGGATGATTTGGTGGAAGCGGTAAACAACACCAAATACAGCCGTGTTGATGGCTTTGACTGCTCGGTGTTTGACGGCTGTTATGTGGCAGGGCAGATTACCGAAGAGTATCTACAAGAGCTGCAAGCCAAACGCAATGACGGTGCCAAAAAACAGCAAGTGGCAAATAACCCTGTGGACATTACAGGAATTATGGAATAAATCCATGCTTTATTTTGTGAAAATAGGTCTTGTCTGTCAAGACCTATTTTTATATACATCCAAGAAACTTTAAAATTACTGCAAACACAATGATGTTTGGATGTAGGGGCGTGCTGTGCACGCCTTGTGTAGTAATGCCATCAAAAGGTGTGCTCAGCACACCCCTACAAACCCGTGGCAAATATCAAGTTGGCTGGGTGTATAAAAGCCAAAAATCAAGCCTACCAATCGATAGGCTTGATTTTAAAATCACAACTTACACGCTCCGCCTGCACAGCCGTCATCTAACTCGCCTTGGCTGTCGTCTGCTCCGTCTCGGGTATTATGATAATACAGGGTTTTTACGCCCAGTTTATAAGCGGTGAGCAGGTCTTGAATCATGATTTTCATGGGGACTTTTCCGCCTTCAAACTTACTAGGGTCATAATTGGTGTTGGCAGAGATGGACTGGTCGATGAATTTTTGCATGATGCCAACGAGTTTTAGGTAACCGTTATTGTCAGGCATTTGCCATAATAGCTCGTATTTATTTGCTAGGTTTTCGATATCAGGCACGACTTGTTTTAAAATGCCGTCCTTTGACTGCTTGACCGACACCAAGCCCCGTGGTGGTTCGATACCGTTGGTGGCGTTGGCGATTTGGCTGGATGTCTCAGATGGCATGAGAGCTGACAGGGTGGAGTTACGCAGACCGTGCTGTTTGATGTTGGCACGCAGGGCTTCCCAGTCTAGGTGTAGTGGCTCATTGCAGATGTTGTCCAAATCCGCCTTATAGGTATCAATCGGCAAAATGCCTTGGCTGTATGTCGTCTCGCCAAAGGCAGGGCAAGCCCCTTTTTCTTGGGCAAGTTTATTAGATGCTTGTAGCAGATAATACTGGAACGCTTCAAAAGTACGGTGAGTCAGTCCAATCGCCCCCATGTCCGAGTAGCGTGTGCCGTTTTTGGCAAGATAGTAGGCGTAGTTAATCACACCCACACCGAGTGTACGACGGTTCATGCTACCATTTTTGGCGGCGATGACAGGATAGTCTTGATAGTCAAGCAAAGCGTCCAACGCACGCACGATAAGCTCGGCAGGCTCTTTCATCTCTTCTAGCTTATCAATCTTGCCTAGGTTGATGGCGGACAGCGTACATAGGGCAATCTCGCCATGCTCGTCATTGATGTTATCAAGCGGTTTGGTGGGTAGGGCGATTTCCATGCATAGGTTGGACTGGCGAACAGGGGCAACAGACGGGTCAAAGGGGCTGTGCGTGTTGCAGTGGTCAACGTTTTGGACATAGATACGCCCTGTGCTGGCACGCTCTTGGAGCATGAGACTAAACAGTTCACGAGCAGGGATTTTGCGTTTGCGAATGCTCTCGTCATTTTCATATAAGGTGTAGAGACGTTCAAACTCGGCTTGGTCAGCAAAAAATGCGTCATAAAGCCCTGCCACATCAGACGGGGAGAATAGGGTGATGTCTTCGTTTTTGATGAGTCGGGTGTAGAGTGTTTTGTTAATCTGTACGCCATAATCCATGTGGCGGACACGGTTGTCTTCGACACCACGGTTGTTTTTTAGGACAAGTAAGCTCTCCACTTCTAAATGCCACAGCGGATAAAATAAGGTCGCTGCCCCGCCACGCACACCGCCTTGCGAGCAGGATTTGACCGCTGCTTGAAACATTTTGAAAAAGGGAATACAGCCCGTGTGCTGAGCTTCACCGCCACGAATGGGCGAGCCTAACGCACGAATCGCCCCTGCGTTCACGCCAATACCCGCACGCTGTGAGACGTAGCGGACGATGGCGGATGTGGTGGCGTTAATGCTGTCTAGGTTGTCGCCACATTCGATGAGTACGCATGAGCTAAACTGACGGGTGGGGGTACGCACGCCTGACATGATGGGGGTAGGCAGTGAGATGTAGAAGTTGGATGTGACGTCATAAAAACGTTTGACATAGTCCAGTCGCACCGCTTTATCATAGTTGGCAAATAGGCACATGCCGACCAAAATATACAAAAATTGGGGGCTTTCATAGACTTTTTTGGTGACACGGTCTTGGACGAGATATTTGCCCATCATCTGCTCAACCGCTGCATAGGCAAGGTTCATGTCACGTTCGTGGTCAATGTAGGCGTTTAGCTCATCAAATTCGGCACGGTCATAATCTGCCAAAATATGTTTGTCGTATTTGCCCATTTCGGTCAAGCGGGCGACATGGTCATACAGATGTGGCGGTTCATAGTCGCCATAGGCAATCTTGCGTAGATGGAAAATGGCAAGACGAGCCGCCAAATATTGATAATCAGGCGTTTCGGCTGAAATCAAGTCTGCTGCTGCCTTGATGATGGTCTCATGAATGTCACGGGTAGCAATGCCGTCATAAAACTGAATGTGTGATTTTAGTTCTACTTGCGACACGGAGACATTGTCTAGCCCTTTGGCTGCCCATGTGATGACCTTGTGAATCTTGTCAAGGTTGATGGGTTCAAAGGTGCCGTCTCTTTTTTTGACTTTGATTTGGTCGATGTGTGTCATAAAATCACCCGTTTGTTGTAAATTGTAAAAAATTACCAAATCTCAATGACTTAGCGATTTTTCTATTTAAAAATTAACCACTAGATGTAGTAATGCATTTCTAAGGTAGCACAATATAGCCTAAAAATTTTTAAAATACTAGCTTGTATTTTGTGCCAATCTGTGATTTTATCATTTTAGCCAAACTTGAAAAACGTACAGAAAAGACAGGGTAAGGCTTTGGGGCTTGTCAAGAGATGGATAAAATTTTTTAAGAAAATTTTGTAAAGAAATTGGGTAAAATTTAATCAATTTGTTAGACAGGCGATTATCATATTTTTGATAAATTTTATAAAAATTATAAAAAACCAACCAGTCGGATTTTTAAAATTTATTTAACATAATCCATTTTTTAAATTCTTATTTTGAAAAGAAAAATGCACATCAAATCAATCATTATATTTTTAACCATAGAGAATTGTTTTTTGCTTAATTTCAAAATCATCTCCTTGGCGTATGTAGTTTATAGCCAACAAAAAAGCCGTCCAAAGACAGCTTTTTTAAAATACTTTTAAAATACTTAAATCATTTTTCAACCCATTGGCGAATTTTTTCACGCTCTTCGGGCGTGGCATTGAGCCACAGTTGCATAAAGCCGTCTAGGTTGTCTTTGGGGGCGACCATGGTTGGGGCGGTAGGCTGCGTGGGGGCTTGGTTAAGGGCGGCGATGGCTTTTTGGTTGGCTCGGGTGGCGTCATCACGACCGAATAGCCCGCCAATGCTGTCGCCTAGTGTTGATAAAATGCCCGTGCGACTCTCTACGGTCTGCTCAGAAGCCAACACTTTGCCATTTTGGCTGATGGCAAGGGTAGGGGCTTTGGCGTATTCTTTGGCATCTCTATAATTGTTTGGCTGATTTGGCATGACCAGCTGATAAGCTTGGTTGTCCGCTAGGTCAGCGGTGATGGTAACGTTACCTGATTTTAGGTAGTCATGCTCGCCACGGGGCAAGTCAAATAAGCGGTCATAGCGAGCGGTGATGACATGGCGACCAGCGTCAAGGGTAAACTCACGTCTAAGTGGTTGCAAAGCCCCGTGTTTAATCTCTTGCCCGTTGATGGCGGTTACTTTGATATGCTCATCCACATTCAGACGTACCTCGGCAAAAGCAGGGGTGGCAAGTGCGATGGCAAGCAGTAGGCTTAATTTTTTCATGGTATTTCCTGTTGGGTGGGTGGAAGTTGGAAAAAGCGGGGAAACGCTAATTATTTAAAATTAGTAAAGCAAAATCAGTCGCTCATGTCATCGATGTAGTCACCGAGCTCCAAAAGTAAGGTTTCTTTATCGATGATTTTTTTGGTGTCTTCTAAGGTTTTTTTGCTTACGGGCGTGCGTGCCAATCGTGTGAGCAGGGGCGAGATACTGTCTAGCACGCTCATCATGTCCGTGGCATTATAAGGACCATCGCTGACCAGATATTCAAAAATAACAGGGGGCAGTCGCCAGTTTTTACGTCTTAGAATGGACTTTAACATTGCCTCACGGTCGGCAGGGTTGTCGCCATCGGGCAGTTTAAAGGCAGGGGCGAGCGACAGCCGTGTGAGTAGGTCAAGCAAGTTGATGTCTAACTCACGAGCAGGGTCGTTGGCTAGGAACACGAGCTGTTTTTGTTCACGTCTGACCTCATTTATCAGATGAAACAGCCCCTCTTGCCATTCATGACTGCGTGCTACTGCCTCGACATCGTCTAATATCACAAGGTCAAACAGCTGTAAGCCTTGTAGGGCGGACGCATCATCGCCCTCGCTTTCTATCATCTTGTCAAGCGATAGACTGATGGCGGTTTTGCCTGTTTTGGTGTATTCGTTGTAGATGGCGAGAGCGAGATGGGATTTGCCAGAGCCTTTTTTACCATAGATAAAGATTTCAGGTAACTCGCCTTGGCAGAGCTTTTGGGTAGCGATGATGACCGCTTGGTAGCCCACGGACGTAAAATCCGAAAGCCGAGATTCCTCTTGTACGTCAAGGTCTAGGGCGGACTGAAAAAGGTCGGTCATGTAAGCTTGGTATCCAAAAGTCTGCTAGAACCGCTCAGCGGTTTTCAACTGATTTAAAAATGTGCTATATATACCAAATTTTTGGCGGTTTTGCAAGTCATATCGTCCTAATGCTCAAAAATAATATCCTTGCCATCATGTTTGTCATGCACGCCAAATTTATCCACCAAGGTTTTGCTTGCTTCATTTAGCCCAAAGACTTCCACCGATACGCCTTTTTTGCGGTATTTCATGACGATTTTGTCAAGGGCAGATACGGCTGTTACGTTCCAAAAATGAGCATAAGTCAAATCAATGCTCACCGCCTTAACAGGTTTATCAAAATCAAACTGAGCCACAAATCTATCAGCACTGGCAAAAAATACCTGCCCTACCACGCCATAGGCGAGCGTGGTGGTCTCATCTGGCGTGGGCAAGGATTGCACCGATATAAAGCGACCGATTTATTGGCAAAAAACAAAGACGCAAGTAGCACGCCTGCCCCTACGCCAAGGGCTAGATTGTGCGTGTATAGCACGATGGCGACCGTGGCAATCATGACGACATTAAAGCCCAAGGGGTGTGTTTTTAGCTCTTTGACCGACTGCCAATTAAATGTACCGATGGACACCATAATCATCACCGCCACGAGTGCTGGCATGGGAATGACGCTTAACACATCGCTCAAAAATACCACCATAATCAGCAAAATCACACCTGCCAAAAACGTGGATAGACGTGTGCGACCGCCTGATTTACGTTGATGACCGACTGCCCAATCATCGCACAGCCTGCCATCCCATCAAAAAATCCTGCCACAATGTTGGCGACCCCTTGCCCTTTGCATTCTTGGTTTTTGTCGCTCGTGGTGTCGGTCGTCTCGTCCACGATGGTTGCCGTCATCAAGGATTCAAGCAGACCCACCGCCGATAGGCTAAGTGCATAAGGCAAAATAATCCACAGCGTGTCCAAATTCAAAGGAATATCAGGCAGCAAAAACACAGGCAACGTATCAGGCAATTCGCCCATATCGCCCACCGTCCGCACATCAAGCCCCATCATTACGCTGATGACGGTCAAGACGACAATGGTAACAAGGGGTGATGGCAGGATTTTGCCAAGTTTGGGGATATAAGGAAAGGCATAAATAATCCCAAGCCCAAGTGCAATCAAGGCATAAGTTGCCATACCACGCCCCAAAATCTCAGGCAGTTGTGCCATAAAAATCAGTATCGCCAACGCATTGACAAAGCCCACGACCACCGCACGGGCGACAAATTTCATGAGATATCCGACTTTTAAAAAGCCAAAAATGATTTGAATCACGCCTGTCAGTAGCGTGGCAGCGAGCATATATTCTAGCCCGTGATTTTTGACAAGGCTTGCCAAGACAAGTGCCATCGCCCCTGTCGCTGCCGAAATCATGGCAGGGCGACCACCAAAAAAGCTAATCACCACCGCAATGCAAAAGGACACATACAGCCCCACTTTGGGGTCAACCCCTGCAATGATAGAAAAGGCAATCGCTTCTGGAATGAGTGCAAGGGCGACCACAAGCCCTGACAGCACATCGCCACGGACATTTGAGAACCATTGGTCTTTGGTAAAGTGGTTAAAAATATTCATCGGTCAAATCAGTACAGTATCAAAAACCGCCCATTATAACGTATCTGCCACCCAAACCCAAATAATCGCTCAAACAATTACCCAAATAATCGCCAAAAAACAGTAAAAGCAGTAAAAAATAATGGCAAAGACGAACCCTGCCATGATTTATTTGGTATTGTTAATTTAACTTATGTCTTTGGATAAATTTGTAGGGGCAAATTGCAATTTTCCCTATGATAAAGCATTGATTTTGGGCGAATAAATTGCCCCTACACGTTCAAATTTTAAAATTGTATCTTTATTGAACAATGCCATTTATTTTTTAAAAATTAATAGTGGTTTAAAATTTACCATAATGTCAGCTGTTTTTGCCCTTTATACCAATCGCTATCCAGATAAGCACAGTACGCATGATGAAACAGGACATTTAAAATCGCTGAGACGGGCAGGGCGATGAGCATGCCAACAAAGCCAAACAAAGACGCCCCTGCCAACACCGAGAAAATCACCCACAGTGGCGACAGTCCGATTTTATCGCCAAGCAGTAGGGGCTGTAACACATAACCTTCCATTGCTTGACCAACCATAAATGCCCCAATGATAAGACCGATGTAAATGGGGTCAAAACCAAATTGGAACAGCCCCACAACAATCGCCGCAATAATCCCCACACCAAAACCCAGATACGGCACAAAACTTGCCACGCCTGCCCCGATACCGATGAGCAGTCCGAATTTTAGTCCGATGAGTTGTAGCTGTATGGCATAAATTGCCCCAAGCAGTAACATGACACTAAGCTGACCTTTGATAAAGTTCATGAGCGTGGTATCGCAGTCTTTGGCGATTTCTAGGGCTTTTTTTTGATGGGATTTGGGTATGGCATGCAGCCATGTATTTAGACGTTTTTGCCAGCCGATGAGAAAATAAAACGTCAATATCGGCACCATTACTGCCATGCCAACATTATTTGCCACCATGATGCCTGAGCTTAGCACTTGTTTGATGAGTGACTGGGCATCTGCCACCTGATAATTTTTCTGAGCGTATTCAATGAGTGCATTTGAGATGACATCAACTTCAAGCGGCATGGGACGTCCGCCCATGTGCTGACTTATCCATGTTCTTGCTGTGGTGTTATACCACTCTACAAGCAAGGGTAGTGACTCCCACGCCAAAGTGATTTGTTGCCACAATACGGGCACAAACCACACAACCAACGCCCCCGTCAGTAGAATGCTGGCAAAATACACCACCACAATGGCAAGCATGCGATTCATGTAACGAGCCAATCGTGTTACCAACGGGTTTAGCATGTATGCCAAAATAAACGCCGCCACAAAAGGCAAAATCACCGCACGCATGAGATACAGGGCGTACAGAAAAATCACCCAAAACAGCACAATCAGTATTCGGCGAAAAAAGGGGTCAAGGGTACGATGTCGCATGATAAAATAGCACAAAAAAGTGGGCAAATATCCGCCTATTTTATGCTATTTTTACCAAAAAGGTAAGTTATTTATGATGAATTTTGTAAAAATAAATGATAGGGCGTGCTGAACATTGATAACATTTTTATAAATATAATCAAAGAACTTTAAAATCACCACAAATTTATGATGTTTGGGTGTAGGGACGCGCTGAGCACGCCTATAAAAATCGCTGTGTCATCAAAGGATGTGCGGAGCCAGTCCTACAAAGCTTGTGGTAAATATCAAATTCGTTGGGTGTAAGATGAAAATTTAATGTTTTAAATCAATTTTTGCATGAAAAATGGCTATCTGACCACTTAATTTAAAAAATTAAGTAAAACTCTTAAAATTTGCCCAGTTAATTTTTGAAAGATTTTTTGAAAATTTATTGGCAAATAATTGGGGCGTGTTGAACATTGATAACATTTTTATAAAATAAGATGAAAATTTAACGCTTTTATCAATTTTTGCATGAAAAATGGCTAAATCTTGTTTTTCATCGTCAAAAACTTGTCTGATAGAATGACTATCAGCCTGCGTTTTTTCCTTGAAAAACGTGCGATTTTTCTCATTTTTCATTGCAAATACCAAAGTTCAACACGCTCTGATAAATAGACAGGCAAAAGACATAAAAAAATCCCTAAGTCAGGGGAGACTTAGGGGATAAACTGGAAAAACCAGTTAAAAATGGCGCAGCGGACGGGACTCGAACCCGCGACCCCCGGCGTGACAGGCCGGTATTCTAACCAACTGAACTACCGCTGCTAAGGTCACTAATCTTTTTTAACCATAAAAGATTTAAAATGGTGGGCGGTAACGGATTCGAACCGCTGACCCTCTGCTTGTAAGGCAGACGCTCTACCAACTGAGCTAACCGCCCGAACTTAACTTACTTAACTATTTAAACAATGTTGTTTATTTGTTATGTATGTCGTTCGTTGTGGTGCGTATTATATAGATTTTTTGGTGGGTGTCAAACACTTTTTGCAAAAAATTTTGAATTTTTTTATAAGTGGTTGATTTTTATTAAATTAAAATCTATATAAATTTGCTTGTTATGCCAATGCTTTGACAATATCATCTTCCAAGCTCTCAGGCTTGGTGGTGGGGGCGTAGCGGTCTAGCACCTTGCCATGACGACCGACCAAAAATTTGGTGAAGTTCCACTTGATTGCATCGGTCAAAATTCCGCCTTGCTCGCGCTTTAAAAACTCAAAAATCGGGTGAGCGTTGTCGCCATTGACATCAACCTTGCTCATCATCAAAAAGTCCACGCCATAGTTCATTTCACAAAAACTTGCAATGCCAGTTTCGTCATCGGGTTCTTGTCCGCCAAACTGATTGCAAGGAAAGCCGATGACAACCAAACCTTTGTTATGGTATTTTGCGTGTAATTCTTGCAAACATGCAAGCTGTGGCGTAAATCCACATCTGCTGGCGGTATTGACAATGAGCAATACTTTGTTTTTAAAATCGGCAAAATTAACCACATTGCCACGAATGTCGGTGGCGGTAAAGGTGTAAATGGTTGTCATAGATTTTCCTAAATTATTGATAATTATAACAAATTATTGATTTTCAAGGTGAATGGACGCTGAGTTAATGCAATATCTCATGCCTGTGGTCTCTCTTGGTCCGTCTGGAAAAACGTGTCCCAAATGTCCACCACAATTGGTACAAGTCACTTCAATACGTCTCATGCCGTGCGACAAATCAAGCGTCTCGGTCAGGGCGGTATCACTGATTGTTTTGTCAAAACTTGGCCAGCCACAGCCTGAGTGGTATTTGTTATCGCTGTCAAACAGCTTGGCATTACAGCCCTTACAGCGATACACGCCCTTATCAAACACATCGGTATAAAGACCAGTAAAAGCTCGCTCGGTGCCTTTTTCACGCAAAACATGATATTCATCATCGCTTAGGCGGTTTTGCCAGTCTTGTTCGGTTAATTGGGCGATTTCATCGGGGGTTAGGGTGTTGTCAGATAGCATAAATGTTTCCTAATCAAAAATGCAAGTGTAGCATAATTTGACACGGTGGCAAATTGGCTTTTTGTAACGGCTTTTTGGTGGTAAAAGGGTAGGGCTTGGGGTATAATGAAAATAAACACAAAAGGTAGCATATGTGGCTAAAATTACTTCCTTATATCCAATTTATTTGCTTTATTATCTTTGTTATAGGGGTAATAAAATATGCAATTAGAACAAAGACATTTTTTGTCATGCCAAACATGAAACACCCAAAACACACCAAAGATGAAATTATTTTAAGTGCTTTTGGATTGCTTGGCTTTGTTATTAGTAGTAATTTAAGGGGATTTTTGGACATATAACAAAATCGCTTGCAAAATCCCCCAAACAGGCGTATGATAATTGCAACTTTTACTTGCAATGACCGCCATGACCACCAACACCCACCCACCAAATACGCCCACCACGCAGGGCGAACGCCTAAAACAGCTCCGCAAATCCTTAGGATTATCCGCCCAAACCCTAGCCGATAAGTTAAACGCCCACGGTGCGTCCGTCAGTCGTGGGGCGATTGCCAATTGGGAATGCGACAAAAATGGCATCACAAGTAGCAAGCTCCCCATTGTCGCCCAAGTGCTAGGCACGACCGAAAACTATCTTTTGACAGGCAACGTATCGGCAAATCCAACCGCCAATAACGCCAGTCAAGAGATTGATTTTCAAGAGATTGATTTACAAGACAATTTATCAAATTCACACAATCATTCTCACAAGGTAGCCCTCATGAAGCCTTTAAAAAAATCCGCCAAACTTGCCAACGTCTGCTATGACATTCGTGGTGAACTTTTGCAAACCGCCAACCGCATGGAAGCCGAAGGTCAGCGTATCATCAAGCTCAATATTGGCAATCCTGAACCCTTTGGGCTGTTGCCCCCTGATGAGATTGTGCAAGATGTGGCGATGAACTTGCATAATGCGTCTGGCTACTCCGATTCTAAGGGGATTTTTTCGGCTCGTAAGGCGATTTTGCAATATTATCAAGCCAAAGGACTGCTGTCGGCAACCGATGTCAATGATGTGTATATTGGTAATGGCGTGTCCGAGCTGATTGTCATGACTTTGCAAGCCTTGCTTGATGACGGCGATGAAGTACTGATTCCCATGCCTGACTATCCGCTTTGGACAGCGTCTGCCAACCTAGCTGGGGGCAGGGCGGTGCATTATGGCTGTGTGGAAGAAGACAACTGGCACCCTGATTTGGCGGACATTGAGAGCAAAATCACCGACAAAACCAAAGCCATTGTCATCATCAACCCCAACAACCCCACAGGGGCGTTATATAGCAAGGAAATCTTGCAAAAGATTGCCGATTTGGCGGTAAAACATGGCTTGGTTATCATGGCGGACGAGATTTATGACCGTATTTTGTACGATGATGCCGTGCATACGCCCATGTGTACGATTACCGATAAGACGCTGGTTTTGACGTTTAATGGCTTGTCAAAATCGCACCGCATTGCAGGTTATCGCTCGGGCTGGGTCATGCTGTCGGGCAAAAAAGACCACGCTGGCGACTTTATTGAAGGCTTGACCATGCTTGCCAGTATGCGACTGTGTGCCAACGTGCCTGCCCAATACGCCATACAGACGGCAATGGGCGGTTATCAGTCCATGCAAGCCCTGACCGCACCAACAGGGCGGCTGTACAAACAACGTGAAATGGCAGTCTCTCGCCTAAATGCCATTAAGGGCATTAGCTGTACCAAACCACAAGGGGCGTTTTATTGCTTTGCCAAGATTGATACAGATGTCTATCCCATTGAAAATGATATGAATTTTATGATGGATTTGCTTATCCAAGAAAAAGTGTTGATGGTGCAAGGCACGGGCTTTAATTGGGATAAGCCTGACCATTTTAGGGTGGTATTTTTGCCCAATTTGATAGATTTAGAAGATGCGATGGATAGGCTTGACAGATTTTTTGCCAATAAACGTAAGGAATTTGGCACGGAATAGAGTAGGGTGGTCATCTGGCGAATTAACCCCAATTTGCACCAATGCTAATTTTAAAAATACCCTTGTAGGGGCGTGCTTTCCACGCCCGTTGGTGTATTTTGAAGTTAAATGATTATATAGTAAATTCTATTCAAAACACAACAAAGGTTTTTCCGTTCGTGGTGAGCCATGCCTGCCCATAACGGAAAACCACTTCACCCTTCGACAAGCTCAGGGCGAACGGTTTTTGTATGGCTTTGATATGAATTAAGTATACAAAAAAGGGCGATTGATGTCGCCCTTTTTGATGTTTTTGTTTTTATTCAAGTTTTTAGCCAATAATCCCAAAAAACTGTAACAAAAACAAGCCTGCAAACCCTGCCAAAAAGGCAATGCCAAGCAAGGCATAGATGTTCATTTTTGGGGTGAGTAGGTTTTCAGATTTTGCCAAAGAATAGTTCAGATAAGCAAAAATCGGAGCGGAGACAAATGAGCTAATCATCGCAAATTTGAGCAGGCTTGCCATTTGCCCTGCAAACACGTTAATCAAGATAAATCCACCAATGACCATAGTAGTTGTCCAACGCATGACGTATTTTTCGGTAAGCTCGGTCGTGCCTGTTTTGACGAGCGACAGACTCTCGGCGTTGGTACGCCCATAGCCGTCTGCACTGGTGATAACCGTGCCAAACATACACAAAAAGGCGATGAATGCCACGAGAATTTTTGACCAGTTGCCAATGGTCTCTGTGTACATATGTACAAGCTGACCGATATAAGCACCGCCTTTGGTGGCAATCTCTTCGCCCGTGCCGTATTGCACAAACACGCCAAGCGTCAAGAAAAATAACGCCAAAATCGCCGATGTAAAATAACCCACATTAAAATCTACCACGCCTTGAAAATGGCTGGTGCGGTCGGTGCGGATTTTTTTGGATGTCCAGACGGATGTGATGACCGAGAATTCAAGCGGAGCAGGCATCCAGCCCATCAGAGCGATGATAAAGCCCAAAGACGCCAAATTCCAAGGCGACATCGGCACAAAATCAGAGGTGACTTCTTTGGGCGACATACCTGCGATAATAACCGCTGCAATGGTGGCAACCGTCAATGCTAGGATAATCCACTTTGAGATGTTATCCAAAACCTTATAATGCCCTGCAATGAGTAGCCCCCATGAGACCGTCATCACGATGATGGATAGAACAAGTGGATTTAGCTCAAAGGGCAAAATAAAGCCCAAAATGGTCGCACAGAGCAGGGCGACTGCCCCTGTGGTTATCACACCTGACACAACAGATAAGCCAAAAAATGCCCAAAGATAGGCTTTGGATTTTTTGGCATAACCTACCACAAGGCTGTCGCCTGTTTTGTAGGCGTATTCTGTACCAAAGCGGTAAAAGGGGTATTTAAAAAAGTTGGCAAGCACAATCATAATGGCAAGTTGCCAACCGTATAATGCCCCAGCTTGGGTGGACGATACAAGGTGCGAACCACCAATGGCGGCGGACGCCATAAGAATGCCTGGTCCGAAGGCCCTCCAAGTGAGTTTTTGTGTTTGTGTGTTGGTCTGTGGCGATGTGCTTTGTTCGGCTGTTGTCATGTTTATTCTCAAATAAAAAAACTATCAATCAACAAAGATATAAAATATAGATAAATAAGATAACATAGTTTATACAGAATAAAAAGTGAAGTATTTTTGAGATAGGTTGAATAAAATGGTGTTGTTTAGGCACTCTTCCCGATAGGTCAGGGGTGAAAAGTTTGCCCATCTACCATCAGTCAAAAACTTGCCCCATTTAGCGAGATATTTATAAAAATCAAATACTTGTATTTATAACACATGCATGACCTATCAAAATGTCTAGACAAATTTGCAAAACTTTTTTATAATCACAGTCCCACCCACACATTTTTAGGGACAATAATGAACATCGATTTTGACAACTTAGCCCGCCTTATCAAGCTGACCGAGACCGCCCAAATTCACTCGCTAGAAATCCAAGACGGCACACAAACCATCAAACTTACCAAATACCCATCTGATACGCCACCTGCTCCTGTTGGACACATCGCTCCTGTGCCAACAGCCGACACAGCCCCCACCAGAGCCACTCAAACACCCGACAATCCAAGTGCCAAACACACCATCACATCGCCCATGCTGGGGACATTTTATCGCAAATCCGCCCCCGATAGCCCAAATTTTGTGGAAGTGGGCGACACCATCAAGGCAGGCGACACCTTGTGTATTGTAGAAGCGATGAAAATCATGCACGAAGTCAAGGCGGACACCGATGGCGTGGTGGCTGAGATTTTGGTAGAAGAAGGCGACATGGTGGAATATGATGCACCATTGTTTGTCATCGATAACAAATAGACAACAAGGACAGTCCATGAACCCAACTCCCTTCAAAAAAATTCTCATCGCCAACCGTGGCGAGATTGCCCTAAGAATTATCCGTGCTTGCCGTGAGCTTGGCATTACATCGGTGCTTGTGCATTCTACTGCCGACAAGGACAGCTTGCCTGCCCGTCTTGCTGATGAGACGGTGTGTATTGGCAGTCATCTGCCCAAAGACAGCTATCTAAACCAGCGTGCCATCGTATCGGCAGCCGAGCTTTTGGGGGTGGACGCCATTCATCCTGGTTATGGGTTTTTGAGCGAAAATGCCGATTTTGCCGAATTTGTCAGCGAGCAGGGGTTTGTGTTTATTGGCCCTACCGCCCAAAATATCCGCATGATGGGCGATAAAGTCGCCGCCAAAAACACCATGATAGCCTCAGGCGTACCGTGCGTGCCAGGCTCTGATGGGGCGTTGCCTGATGATGACGAACAAATCATCAAAATCGCCCAAGATGTGGGACTACCTGTCATCATCAAAGCCGCTGGCGGTGGCGGTGGTCGTGGCATGAGAGTCGTTGAGAGTATGGACGAGCTATTGTCTGCGGTCGCCATGACCAAAAAAGAAGCAATGAGTGCCTTTGGTAATCCTGTGGTTTATATGGAGCGATACCTAAAAAACCCACGCCACATTGAAATTCAAGTCATCTCAGACACGCACGGCAACGCCATTCATCTGGGCGAGCGAGACTGCTCCATGCAACGCCGTCATCAGAAAGTCATCGAAGAAGCCCCTGCTCCCTTTATCAGCGATGACGAGCGTGCCAAAATCGGACAAGCGTGTGTCAAGGCGTGCCTTGATATGGGCTATCGTGGGGTGGGGACGTTTGAATTTTTGTATGAAAATGGGGAATTTTTCTTTATTGAGATGAACACCCGCATTCAGGTGGAACACCCTGTTACCGAGCTTGTAACAGGCGTAAACCTTATCGCCGAACAAATCCGAGTGGCAGAAGGCTACCCCTTACAATTCACCCAAGACGACATACAACTGACAGGACACGCCTTTGAATGCCGTATCAATGCCGAACATCCGTTCACACTTATGCCATCGGCAGGAACGGTAAGCTACTGTCATCTGCCCGCAGGCTATGGCACACGAGTGGACAGCCATCTTTATACAGGCTACAAAATCCCTGCCTATTATGACAGCTTGATTGGCAAGCTATGTATTCACGCACCCACAAGAGAGCTTGCCATTGCCAAGATGAAATCCGCCCTAACCGAGCTTGACATTCAAGGTGTGCAAACCAACAAAGCCCTACATCAAGCGATGTTTGATGATGACAGCTTTATCAAAGGTGGCGTGAGTATTCATTATCTAACCCATTGGCTTGACAATTATCAAAACAATCAGCCCAATCACAAAAATTAGACAATTTAGGCAACTTATGGATATAAACACCCAATGGATAAGCTCATCAGAAAGCACCTTTGTGCTATTTTTGGGTGGGCAAATCAGCCTTGACAAACAAAAACTATGCTGGGCATTGTCCCACCATCTGAACGCTTGCACCGATTTGCCTGTAAGTGAGACGGTGGTTGGCATGAACGCCTTGACGGTGTATTTGGATAAAGATGTACTTTATCAAAATCCAAGCAATCTTGCCATTTATCAAAAACTGCTAAACGAGATTACCGATGATTTTGTTGGCTCATCAGGCAGTTTTGATGGCATAGATGGCAAGCACGTGGACATTCCTGTCGTCTATGGCGGAGAATATGGGGCGGACTTGGCGGACAGTGCAAAAGTGCTGGGCATGAGCATTGATGAGCTTGTGGCACGCCATACCGCACCGCTTTATACCGTGTATTTTATTGGCTTTCAGGCAGGCTTTCCTTATCTTGGGGGGCTGCCTGATGAGCTACACCTGCCACGCCACGCCAAACCCCGCACCAAAGTCCCGCAAGGCTCGGTGGGTATTGGTGGGGCTCAGACGGGCATTTATCCTTTTGAATCGCCTGGGGGTTGGCAACTTTTGGGGCGGACGGATTTGCCACTTTTTGACAAAACAAACAACCCCCCAACGCTACTACAAGCAGGCGATACCTTGCGTTTTGTGGCAACGGACATTTTGGCATAAGGATAAATCATGTTAAAAATCAATACATTATCTGCCATTGCTAGCATCCAAGATATAGGACGCACAGGCTATTTAGGGCTTGGGATTGGACGATGTGGGGCGATGGATGCTTTGTCTTTACAGCTTGGCAATGCCTTGCTTGGCAATAAAAAAAGCCTGCCTGCCCTTGAAATCACACTTGGTGGATTGACCGCCACGTTTACCAAAGATACTACTTTTTGTCTGACAGGGGCGATTTTTGACGGTGTGCTTGATGGTAAGCGTGTCATTACAGGCTATCGTTATTTTGCCAAGCAGGGGCAGGTTTTGACCCTAAAACGCATGACAAATGGTATGCACGGCTATCTGTGCGTGCAAGGCGGATTTGATGTGGCACACGAGCTAGGCTCGGCAAGTACCGACGTCAAGACACACCTTGGCGGACTTGGTCGCTATGTGATGGCAGGCGATGAATTACCTTATCGTGCAGGGTGTGAGATGACTTCGATGGGCGTGGCGAATTTGTACCAATTTGACAAATTGACCGACATTCATGTCATCAAAAGTAGCGAATATGACAAGATTATCCAAGGGCGTGATGAATTTAGCGAACAAATATACACATTATCACCCAATAGCAATCGCATGGGCTATCGGTTAGATGGCACGCCATTAATCTTTGGCAAAATTGAGATGAATTCGCACGGTGTGGACTTTGGTATGATACAAGTACCACCCGATGGCAAGCCCATTGTTCTGATGGCGGACGCTCAGACCACAGGTGGTTATCCCAAGATTGGAGCGGTCATTGGGGCAGATTTGGGCAGATTGGCTCAGGTGCGGTTTGGCAATCAAATTCGCTTTGTGTATGTGAATGCAGACACCGCCCTACAAAAGATGGCAACGTATCACGCCCATCTACACCAAGTGGCAAGCATGGCAAAACGATTTTATTAGCTAGGAGAGAATATGACAACGATTGATTTAAATGCAGACGTGGCAGAAGGATTTGAATTTGATGAAGCACTCATGCACATCATCAGCTCGGCAAACATCTGTGCAGGATTACACGCAGGTGGGGCGGTGTGCATGGCACAAACGCTTGCCTTTACCCGTGATAATGGCGTAAGCATTGGCATACACCCAAGCTATGACGACCGTGCCAATTTTGGGCGTACCAATCACACCCTACCTGCTGATAACGTGCGTTCTTTGTTGTTTTATCAACTGGGGGCAACTGTGGCGGTTTGTCAAAATATGAGGCTTACCCCAAGCTATGTCAAGCCACATGGGGCATTGTACAACCAAGCCAGCACCGACCCTACTCTTGCCAAGACCATAGCCCAAGCGGTGTATGATTTTGACCCAAGCCTTGCCCTTATGGGCTTGTCTGGCAGTCAGCTTATCCATGCAGGTAAACAGGTAGGCTTAAAGGTCATCTGTGAAGCCTTTGCCGATAGGCGTTATAATGCTGATGGCACGCTGGTTTCACGTACCTTGCCCAACGCTTTGATAGAAGACGACCATGAAGCCATCAATCAAGTGGTGCGTATGGTGCAAGACGGGCAAGTGGTGGCGGTGGACGGCTCAGTCATCAATTTGCAAGTGGATAGCATTTGTTTGCATGGCGATGGCAAGCACGCCCTGGACTTTGCCCAAAAAATCAAACAAACTTTGCTCGAAAAAGACATTGGTATTGCACCTAAATACAACCCAAAACCCAACATTTAATGTGTTTTGCAAGGGCGAATAAATTACTCTTGCTAGGGCGTGTTGAACTTTGGTATTTGCAATGAAAAATGAGAAAAATCGCACGTTTTTCAAGGAAAAAACAAAGGCTGTAGTCTTCTATCAGACAAGTTTTTGACGAAGAAAAATAAGATTTAGCCATTTTTCATGCAAAAATTGATTAAAATTGTCAAATTTTCATCTTATTTTTATAAAAATGTTATCAATGTTCAACACGCCCTATACATTTATCCAAAACATCACTCCATTCTCAATTTTATATGGGTAATTGATTTATCAAGGGCGAATGTGATTCGCCCCTACAACTCAAAAACAATTGCCTAATAATCAATAATTTGTAATTTTAAGTTGAGATTGAAATAAAACATCGTTAATTGGTAATAAGGACATTTATGAAAAACTCTACCAAAAATTCCGCCATCTTAGGAGCGGCGTTCTTGATGGCAACATCAGCTGTTGGCCCGGGCTTTTTGACCCAAACCGCCACTTTCACCGAAAAACTAGGAGCAAGCTTTGGCTTTGTGATTTTGGTGTCCATCTTGATGGATATTGGCGTACAGCTCAACGTCTGGCGAGTGATTGCCGTCTCAAAAATGAAAGCCCAAGAGATTGCCAACCTTGTCATGCCCGGTATGGGCTATGTCTTGGCAGGGCTTATCATTATGGGCGGACTTGCCTTTAATATTGGCAACATCGGCGGAGCAGGTCTTGGCGTACAGTCCATTTTTGGCATTGACCCCATCATTGGGGCACTTGTGTCAGGCGTGATTGCCGTTGGGATTTTTTTGAGCAAAGAAGCTGGCTCATTGGTGGACAAATTTACCCAATTTATGGGCTTTGTGCTGATTGCCCTTATCATCTATGTGGTATTCAACACCAATCCGCCCTTTGGCGAAGCGGTTGCCCGCACCGTCGTTCCCGAAAAAATTGATGCGATGGCGATTGTTACCTTAGTTGGCGGTACGGTTGGGGGCTATATTACCTTTTCGGGGGCTCACAGGTTGCTTGATGCTGGCATTACTGGCAAAGAAAATCTGTCTGTCGTTTCAAAAAGCTCCATTCAGGGCATTTTGGCGGCGTCCGTCATTCGGGTATTCTTATTTTTGGCGTGTCTTGGCGTGGTTACATCAGGTGTTGCCATGATGAAGGACAACCCTGCTCTTACGCCCTTTACGCACGGGCTTGGCGATACAGGGCGGATTATTTTTGGTATGGTGATTTGGGCAGCATCCATCACATCGGTAATTGGCTGTGCTTATACATCGGTATCATTTTTGACCAATTTTCACGCAGGCATCGCCAAAAACAGCCGTTATTTTATCATCGGTTTTATCGCCATCTCAACGCTCATCTTTGCAACGATTGGCAGACCTGCCCAAGTGCTTGTGCTTGTGGGTACGCTAAACGGGCTTGTACTGCCGATTGCCCTTGTGGTTATTTTGCTTGCTGCCTATCGCAAAAACATCATTGGCGATTATAAGCACCCTGTATGGATGGCAGGCTTTGGCTGGATTGTGGCGGTGGCAATGTCCATTCTTAGCGTGATGACAATTTATAAATATTTGGCAGGATAAATCATGAATTTTGAGACAATACAACGCCTTATCGCACTTGCCGAAACAAGCGAACTTGGGCAAATTGAAGTTATAGATGGCACAGAGCGTATCAAGGTGGTCAATACCACCAAAACTTCAATGCCCACACCCCCCAAAACCGCCATAAGCCCAGCCCCACTTGTGGACGATGATGACAATGTCGATGAATCAGCCGTCATCAGGGCGACAGCCGTGGGCAAGTTCTGCCTTGATGGGATTGCCCTAACCACAGGCGACACCATCAAAGCTGGCGACACGGTGGGGGGCGTGCTTGCCCTTGGCGTACTCACACCCATCAAAGCCGATAAATCGGGGGTATTTTACGAATATCTTGTCAAAGATGGCGATAAGGTGGAATGGGGGCAGGCGATATTACGTTTGGTATGAATTTATTTGGCAACATTGATTGATTGAAATGTTATATAAAAAGGCAATGAATGTTCATCGCCTTTTTTATATAAGAGTTGATTTGTGAAAGTTTGAATTTAAAAAGAAATAACCTTGAAAAGGGCAAATATCAAAACCCAGCTTTGACAAACATCAGTGCCACGCTTGATATTATCATGAAAAACAAGGTCAGGCTAAACGCTTGGTAAGCCAAAGGCAGTCCTTGTTTGACTTGGTAAAATTTGGGCGTTTTTATGCGAATGTTTTTTATGCTGCTCTTATGATAAAATACCACATCATTACCCGTGATGTCTTGTTTGATGTGTTGTAGTGACTGGCGAATACTTTGATAGAGCATTTCTAATTGTTGGCAAATGACAATAACGACTTGCAATAAATGGCAAATTAGTTGTATGATATGATTTCTTATGGGGCGTAAAGATTTCTTGTCCTGTGAATGTGCCATGTGCTGAGCGGCGTCATAATTAACCATGTCATAAGATGTGTTCATCGCTAATCTCACTATAAAATACAAAAAGGGCGTCAGTTTGGATGCTGTGGGCAAAACTGACGAGTTATCTTGAAAGTATACAAAAATCGGCTAAAATTTTATTTGAATACTGTTACAACAATCAAGATGATGATATAATACCACAAAATTTTTAAAAGACAAGCAATTTTATGAGCAAAAATGACCAAGACTCAAAAACCATGCCAGACCCCACGCCAAATAACAGTGTCAAGGACAAAGGGGTAAGCGAAAACTCTCATGGCGGTAAGCGAAAAGGGGCGGGGCGAAAGCCATCCGCCATCAAGACGGTCGTCAAGCGGGTGCCGAGTATTTTAGTGCCGATGATTGATAAGATGACCGAGAACATGATGCAGACACTGGCAAATTCAGCAGTCATCAAAAGCCCCAATGTGCCACTTGATGCCATGATACCTGCCAATGATGACACGGATATGTCAGTGCTGATGAGCCTTGCCAAGGTGCCAGCAGGGTTGCCTGCTTATAATGATGGGCAAAGCGAAGAGATTAATCTTAATGACTATCTGGTCGGGCGTCAGAGTGATACGTTTGTGGTGCGATGCGGGGGTTATTCAATGTTGGATGCTGGCATTGATAAGATGATTTACTCATCATTGACCGCTCGGTAGAACCAAAGCATTTTGACATTGTGATGGCGGATTTGGGCAGTGAATTTACCATTAAACGCTTGCACAAGTTTAAAGATGGGCGACTGGAGCTACATTCAGAAAACGAAGCTGACCCACATCCTAATTTTAGTTTCAAAGATGGCGACCATATGATGGTTGTGGGCGTGGTCATGCACGTGATTAAGAGTTTGCGGTAAACACGCCTGCTTGTTTCTATATTTATATTAAAACTTGTACATATCAAAAATGTGCGAGTTTTAATATAGAAAAAGCGTAAGAGTTGGTAAAAATAACAGCATGGAAATTTGGGCGAATCTATGCTATAATTAGCTACTTCGCATAATCAATATTATGTTAAATAGTAAACGCCAAACTTGTCGTAATCATTATACAAGTTTGGCGTGAGCGTTGCTATTGTAACATAATATGCGTTATGCAAAAAGCAACGCACTTTTTGCACCGTCCGCCCTGCTAATTAAATATGGGTTCGGATTTGAACTTATCAGTAAAAATGTACTCATCTGTACTTGTTATGCCCCCTTGCACGGCTTGGGGGCTTGTTATCGGTCATGGTATGCCCCCTAAAGCAAACTAAAATGTGAAAATGTTACATGCATGCAAATAACATTGAGTGCATAATAACACATGTATGCAAGTTTATCAAGCACAAATAACAAATAACATGTAAAATTGCATGCAAGTTTTTATAGAGAGAATCCAAATGGTAATGAGCGTCAGAATGACAGAGACCGAGCAAGAACTAATACGCAAAAAAGCGGTAGAGATTAACCAAAAACTAATAAAAGACGGGCACCAGCCGTTAAGAGATAGCCAGCTTGTACATGCTATACTAGAACAATGCTTGCCCTATGTCGAAATAGGTAGCAAAGGTCAAGTAATTGTTGCAAAATAAAGGGTAAAAAATGATAAACATCCTACTAAAAATCTTTTTCTTGTACATTCCAGCAGGCTTAATGTGGATTGCAATTATCGCAGGAATTTTGGGTTATGAGTTATAACCCAAAATGTTACACAATTCTAACTAATTGTAAATAACCCTGCCAAAAATTCAAAAAAACTCTCAAATTTGAGAGCTAGGCACACCATTAGATAAGGTGTGCCTAGGTCGCCCTGTTACAAACTTTTCCAAAAAATCGCCTTTTCGTTTGTCGCTCCATCCGTCGCTTCGCACTCAAAGGGCGATTTTAGAAAATGAGTACAGTAAGAAGTTACCCACAATAACCGCCTACCCTGCCTGTGTTTGAATTTTCCATAATAATTCATCACAATCCATCACTCCCAAATCTTATCAGGATTCATGATGTTTTTGGGGTCGATGGCAGATTTGATGGCTTTCATGACTGCCAAAGCACCGCCATGCTCTTTTGCCATATATTTACGTTTGCCTTGTCCCACGCCATGCTCACCTGTGCAGGTGCCATCCATATCAATGGCACGCTCAGCAAGACGGGATAGGATTTCTTTGGCGTGTGCCACTTCACGCTCATCATCCATGTTCACCAATAACAGCACATGAAAATTACCATCGCCCACATGACCCACCACAGGCCCTAACATGCCACGTGTCTCTATGTCCTTGACCGTCTCGGTCACGCACTCAGCAAGGCGTGAAATCGGCACGCACGCATCGGTAGATAGTCCGCTGGCGGTCGGACGTAAGGCACGACTGGCATGATAAGCGTTATGGCGTGCTGTCCATAGCTGTTTACGCTTACTCTCATCTGCATCCCACGCAAAATCCTGACCATCAAAGTCGGCAATGATGTCCCCAAACAGCTGTGCCTGTTCTGCCACGCCTGCATTGGTTCCATGAAACTCCACCAGTAACGTGGCGGTCTCTTTGAGCGACAGCCCAGAATAAGCATTGCACGCCTTGATTTGTGTGGCGTCCAGCAGTTCGATACGAGCAATCGGCAAGCACATCTGTATCGTCGCCATCACCGCCTGACACGCTCTATCCACATCGGGAAAATGACAAATGCCACTGCCGATACACTCAGGTAAGCCAAACAGCTTCACCGTAATCTCAGTCACTATCCCAAGCGTGCCTTCGGAGCCGATGATGAGCCGCGTCAAATCATAGCCTGCCGATGATTTTTTGGCACGACTGGCGGTGCGGATAATCTTGCCATCAGGCATGACTACTTCAAGCGACAGCACCACATCTTTCATTGTGCCATAACGCACGGCATTGGTGCCACTGGCACGAGTCGCCACCATGCCACCAAGCGTGGCATTCGCCCCAGGGTCGATGGGGAAAAACAGCCCCGTGTCTTTTAGGTATTGATTAAGAGCTTCTCGGGTCACGCCTGCCTGCACAGTGGCGGTCAAATCTTCGCTATTAACCTGCAAAATCGCATCCATCTGACTCATGTCAATGCACAGCCCGCCATGCGGAGCATTTAACTGCCCTTCTAGTGACGAACCTATCCCAAAGGCGATGATGGGCATGCCGTGAGCATGGCAAATTTTGACTGCATCGGCAACGTCTTCTTTGGATGTGGCGGTCAGCACCGCATCGGCAGGTTCGTTATCTAGCCATGTCATGGTGTGGGCATGCTGCTCTCTGATGGTTAGGTTGGTGCTAAGAGCGGTGCCAAAACGGGTTTGTAATTCGCTGATGGCGGTGGCAAATCTGGCGGTCATGGGATGTCCTTGTGGATATGGAATGAATGGTAAATACAGGGCGTAAAATAAAATTATCCTTGATTTGACAGGGTTTTGCAAGTGCATTTATCAAAAAGTATAGGTTTGAATAGACCTTACTGTTTGTTGTAAAAATTTAAAACATTTGTTTCTTTTTGTAGAGATAATTGAGTAAATATCATGAATTTTTAAGATAAAATTGTCAATTTTTAAAATTTTAATAACAAATATTTATCATTTTAACAAAAAATAATCAGTTTTTATTTTTAAAGTAACCCTAATTGACAAATTTTGTAAAAATTTATACAATATCATAAAAATAATTACTATTATTTGATAATAGTAATATTAGTGAACAACATTTTTATTTAATGGTGAAATTTTATGAAAATGACAACCAAATCTACACTAACCCTATCCTTAGCGATACTGATGACTGCCTGTGCGTCCAACAAAGGCGATGTCGCACTGACTGCCATCGAACCGATAAAGCCGCCCAGTACCAACACCCCTATCCATGAAGATGTCCCCACGCCACCTAGAACCGCAGAAGAGCTTGATGCACTTATGGAGCCATCACTGGGCTTTCATATGGCAACCGTCAGACGTAACTTGCACGCAGACAGCACAGAAGAACATGTACCCCTGTCTACTGACATGATTAAGCCCATTAATGACAGGCTTAGCAGAGTGGTTGACAAACACAAAAAAGACTTGAACAACCTAAACGGTGCGTCCAGTCTTTATTCGGATAATTACGAAGACTCACACAGTCCCGTGCCAACATCCGCAGGTGCGTGGTATGGCAGTCGTGACCGAGACTACATGAAATTTGTCAAATCAGGCTGGGTGGCTGATTTGCAGCCCAGACCGAACTTTGCCACCAACACCATCCAATCAAGGCACTAATCCCGCCACCGCCCTACCCACCCAGACCATCACCTATAAAGGTACTTGGAATTTTATGACGGATGCCAAAAAAGGACGTGGCTCTGATGAGTTTCACAGCGAATACAAGAAAAATGCAGGGGCGGATTATAGTGCGTTTTCTTTTCATGAATCCACCAAGGATGATGCCAAATGGCGTGATGAAGGCAGAACAGGCGATGTAAGTCACACCAGCGTCTTTACCGTGGACTTTGCCAATAAAACCCTAACAGGCGAACTCTCTCGCCACAAAAGCAAGTCTGAGAAAGTCAAACGCTATGACATCAAAGCTGACATCAAAGACAATCGCTTTCGGGGCAGTGCCACAGCAAGCAATCCTAACGACCCATTTTTTAAATCCAACTCTAAAAGCTTAGAAGGCGGTTTTTTTGGGGCAAATGCCGAAGAGCTTGCGGGCAAATTCTTGGCTGATGACAATTCTCTGTTTGCTGTGTTTGGGGCAAGACAGCATAAAGATGGAAATCGGGCAGAATTTGGCGTTAATTTTGACAACAAAACACTCAAAGGCACGCTATACGCTGGGGGCAGTGTCGCCCCTAGTATCATCATTGACAACGGGGTCATCAGTGGCAATGGCTTTACCGCCGATTTTAGAACTGGCGAGAAAGGTCTAAGCCTAGATAAAAGCTCAATAAGTGGTGCCGTGGCTCATCTGTCAGGCAAGGTTGATGGTGGTTTTTATGGTAAAAATGCCACAGAGCTTGGCGGGTCGTTTTATAGTGAACGTACCAGTAAAAAAGACGGGGTTGCTGGCGTTTTTGGTGCCAAACAGCAGGTTAAAAAGTAACCGTTAGCATTTTTAAAATAGACTTCTTTCCAAACCCCGATTTTTGTGGATTTTTAAAAACCTCAANNTTTTTAGTTTGGAAAGAGATTTAATATATGATGAAATCTTGGCATGTCAGGCATTGGTGTGCCAAGATTTGGTTTTGATTTATTTGAAAATTATTAGGAAATATCATGTTATCATCTTATGTTATCTCACGTCCGACCACGCTACATTTGGCGGTGCTGTCTGTCTTTTTGGGAATGGGCAACATGGCTTATGCCAATACCACAGAAAACCCAAGCACGCCCCACCCTGATGATGAGCCACACGTCATCTTAGAGTCAGAGACCATTAAAATCGTACGCAAATTAGGACGTAAAAGCACCGAAGTAACAGGACTGGGCAAAATCGTCAAATCCACAGATGACATCAACAAAGAACAAATCATGGGCATTCGCGACTTAACACGCTATGACCCTGGTATTGCCGTGGTTGAGCAAGGACGTGGGGCGAGTAGTGGCTACTCCATCCGTGGCGTGGATAAGAACCGTGTGGGTTTGCAAGTTGATGGGATTGTACAAGTGCAATCCTACATCAACGACCTAAGTAATAAAGCCAATGGCGGTGCCATCAATGAGATAGAATATGAAAACGTCCGCTCCATCGAGCTCTCCAAAGGCTCAGCGTCATCTGAGTTCGGCTCTGGGGCATTGGGCGGGGCGGTGAGTTTTCGCACCAAAGACGTGGGCGACATCATCAAAGATGGCAAAGATTGGGGCGTCTCTACCAAGAGTGCATACAGCAGTAAAAACAACCAATTTGCCAATACCGTTGGACTGGCAGGACGTGCTGGCGGTTTTGAGGCAGTACACGCACCGCACAGGCGAAGAAACCAAGGTACACAAGGACGTGGCAGACCTGCCCCAAAGCCTTACCCGTGTGGGGGCTTTTACCGATTTGTACGAACTGCGGGGGTCGCCGTGGAACAACACGGGTGATACCGAGATTGTGAATAATCACAACTGGTTTATCCTGCAAAATGAATGCCCGACACGAGACTGCACCCCAAAAATGCTTGCCAAACACACGCTGGACAATCCCCATACCATGCGTACCGACCCGCCCTACACGCCTGCCGAACAAGAATCCTACGACAAGATGAAGCACATCACCGAAACCGTGAGTGCCAGCGACTACACAGGGGCGAATCGTATCATGGCAAACCCCATGGATTATGAATCCAAATCCTACCTTGCCAAAGTCGGCTATCGTTTTGATGATACGCATTATGTTGGCGGCGTATTTGAGAACACCAAGCAAGAGTACGACATCCAAGACATGGGCCAAGAAGCCTACATCACGCCTGCGTTTCTTAAAAAATAAAAAATACATGAGTGGCACGCCTGCCATCCGTGGGGTGTATTATGGTGACAATCTACTATCAGGCTTGGTCGTGCCGATAGCCCCACATAACCTAAGTCTGGGCTATACCCGTGGTTTTTATTTTGATGAACATCACGATAAAAACCGCCATGGCATCAACTATCACTACACACCAAAGGCTCATGCGTGGATTGATGATTTGCGTCTTAGCTATGACCGTCAGAGCATTAAACTTGACACGCTAAGACGAGAGACCAGTTGTGCTGTTTATCCGACATTTGATGAAAATTGCCGAGCAGACATCACCAAGCCACTGTCAAGCTATCTGTCTGAGCGTAACACCTATAAAGAACAGCATGACGTGTTACAACTGTCCGCCCAAAAGAGCTTTAAATTTGCCAATACCGAGCATAGGGTTAATGTCTTGATGGGCATGGATAAGTTTGATTCTGCTCTAAGACGTGGCGATTGGTACTCCGAACAAGCCCAAACTAAGGTGACTAATCTGGGCGGTAAGGGCAAACAGGATGACCCTTATGTTTATCAGTTTGAGCCCACAACCATCCACACCGAGCATTTTTGCAAAGATGGCTTTAGCACCCAAGACTGTACCGACCGCAACATCACAGGATACAACCATTTCTTTGCCATACGAGACCACATCCAACTGGGCGACAAAGTGGACTTGGGGCTGGGCGTGCGTTATGACAGACACAAATTTGACTCCGATGATGATTTTACCGCCACCGGCAAATACAGCAACTGGTCGTGGAACACGGGTCTAACCTTTCATGCCACAGACAACATCGCCCTATCCTATCGTCGCTCCAATGGATTTAGAGTGCCAGCATTTTATGAGTTGTATGGCACTCGTGGGGCTTATGACGGCAGTAACGCTGTCAGTGTGGCAAGACAATACATCTCACAGCTTGACCCCGAAACATCATCCAACCAAGAATTTGGCATTGGTCTGACGGGCAATTTTGGATATCTTGAAGTAAGTCATTTTGATAACAAATATCGCAATCTCATCACTGTCGGCGAGAAAATCGGCAATGGCAGTGAACGCAATGACGGCTATCATAACCTACAAGACATCAGACTCTCAGGCATTAACGTGCTTGGCAAAATCGACTGGTATGGCGTTTGGGACAAACTGCCCGATGGTCTGTACACCACGTTGGCTTATAACAAAATCACTCCCAAAGAGCTAAGCATCAAAGAAGGCTACACCAAAGTGCGTACACCCATACTGGACACGCTCCAACCTGCTCGCTATGTGGCAGGGCTTGGCTATGATTCCCCTGATGATAAATGGGGCGTCAATCTCATGGCAACTTACTCAAAAGCCAAAAATGCGGATGAATTACAAGGGGTAAGTACCTTTGGCATTGACCGAGCCATCGTGGCAACCCAAGGGGCGACAAAACGTTGGTACACCTATGATTTATCAGGTTATTATCATGTCAATGACAGCATGACTTTGCGAGCAGGCGTGTACAATCTGTTTAATCGCAAATACAGTACTTGGGAGTCTGTCCGCCAGTCTTCTATTAATGCTGTCAATCCAACCACAGGCAACACTGCCCGTTATGCCGCCCCAGGGCGTAACTTTAACGTGGCATTAGAATTTAAATTCTAATTTTTAAATTCTAGCTTGTAGATATACTTAATTTTTGTTAAAGTGTGCGATTAGTCGCACACTTGTTGTTTTAGATATTAACAGACCTTTATATGCCCTACTCTCAACTTCGTATGAGCGATTGATTTAAAGGATGAATTGCAATTCGCCCCTACAACTTGGAAATAACTATTTGATAATCAATAAGTTATAATATTAAGTTGAGAGTAAAGTTTTATATAAACCTTGGTAGGTTTTATGGATTTTATGCAAAAATTTCATCTCCCATCATGTTTAGCACTCTTGCCTTTTATTGGCTTTTTTGGCGTGGGCTTTGGCGTGAACATCGCCCACGCTGACGCTCTGACCAAACAAGATGACAGACGTATCCAAGACAGTCATTTACAAAGACAGGTAGAACAGCAGAATCTGCCCCTGTCCTTGCCACCCATAGATGTCCCCATCATCGAGTCGTCTGATGACAACACTGTCTCGCTAAGTACCGATGAGCTAAAAGAACATCCCCAGCTCATCGTGCGAGCCTTGATGGGCAGTCTCATCCAAAACCAAGCGGACAACGTGGCATTTTTATTGCCCTATTATCAAGACTTGCCCAAGCATCAGCATGAGCCAATGATAGAGCATTGGGCAACAGGACTGGTCGCTGAACAAGCAGGCAAAAACAGCCAAGCCATCCATGCGTATGAACAAGCCCTAGCCCATAATGAGCATGCCAGCCTGATTCGTCTGCGACTTGCCATGGTGCTGTTTTATGACAAACGCTTTGTTAATGCTGAGCAAAACTTTCATAAGCTTTTAGGTGAGCCTGACATGCCCGATGAGTTAGCCACACTCATTAACGCACATCTGCAAGCCATCCACGCCCAAGAGAAAATCTCCATCCAAGGCGGGGGTAACTTTTTGGATGATAAAAACATCAACAACGCCCCTGTCAGTCGTGATTTGGGTGGGGGCTGGGTAGCACCCGAGCCAGAGTCCGCCCAAGGCATTAGCCTTTATCTCAATGCTCACAAAAAATGGCTAAGACCCGATGGCTTTTATCATGAAGTCCGACTGGATAATAACGGCAAATATTATTGGGACAATAAACCCTACAACGAACTCGCCAGTCGCTTATCCTTAGGCATGGGACATGCCAACGCCCATCATGACATCACGCTTTTGCCATTTAGTGAACATACGTTTTATGCAGGTGGAAGTAAAGACTCTGATGACTTAAAGCATTTTTCACAAAATAAGGGGCTGGCAGTCGAGTGGCAATATCGGTTTAACCCCCAATGGCAGAGCAGTATTTATGGCGAAGTTGCCAAACAGACCTACCACACACGCCCCCATCTAAACGGTATCGCTCGCAGTCTAAGTGCCAGTGCCATCTACTCGCCAAATGCCAAGCGGTATTGGCTGGTTGGTGTGGACGCTCATCGCACAGACGCTCGTGATGCCGATGATTCGTTCATCAGACGGGGTGTGCGGGCAGGCGTAGGACAGGAGTTTGACAATGGTTTTGGTGCTCGTCTTAATGTCGGCATGGCACATAAAGACTACCGTGGGGCAGGTTTTTTTGGTGAGATTCAGCACAACAAAGAATACACGCTTAGCACGTCTGTGTGGAACAACCATTGGCAAATGTTTGGTATCATGCCACGCTTGACATGGAGTTATCAAAAAGTGGACAGCAATCTACCCTTATACAAATACGATAAAAATCGTGTGTTTATCGAAGCAACAAAACGGTTTTAAGATTTTTTAAAGTGCATTTGAGATATTTTAAAAATAAGTCTAACTTTAAAACCAAAGTCATCCACACCAAAAAAATCCCTACCAAAACGGCAGGGATTTTTATCATGATTTAGCTCTTAAAATGAATTGCAAATGAGCATTGTGGCTTTTACTGCTTTCTCGCCCCATACGCCCCTTTGACTGCACCATCATCACTGGCAAAGACACCGCTAAGCTCGCTGGCGTTTTTGCCATAAAAAGCTCCTTCGGTGCGGATGTTGATTTTATCGTTTTGCTGAGTGCCCGAGAAGGTGTTGCCTTTGATGGTTGCTGATAGTTTTATCAATTCATTTGGCAAATCCACGCCTGCTACTGTGCCTGTCAAAGTTTTTTGGTCAAAATTAACAGAGAACTTAGAACCCGCACCGACCTTGATGTTATTATCATGCACATAAAGTGATGAACCATCATAGCTGACCACCCCCTTGGGAAATCATCAACGCCAGTCTTAGCCCCTTGATGGAACAGGTATGTGGTGTTTGTTTCTTTGTCAAAGACATAGCCGTATTTGGCATTGCCTAGATGAGTACCACTAACCATCAAGGCGTGGTTTTCATCACTGGTATTTTGCACAAGGCCTTCGCTCACCCCTGTGCTAGGTGCTAGGTTGTAAAGCTTGCCATCTATAACCAACGTATTAATGTCGGTAAAGGTTAGCTGACTTAGTACAGGCTTGCCATCTTTGAAAGTGTAGCCTTGGGAGATGTTAGTGTCATCAACAGTATTGCTTGGGTTGCTTGGTGTGTCATCACCTGATTTTTTATCATCGTTATTGGTTGGCGGTATGACAGGCTTGGGTGTGACTGATGGTGTGGTGTGGTTAGCGTGGTTACTGTGACCACCGCCACTACTACATGCACTGATGGTTAGGGTAGAAAGTAAAGCAAGTGTTAATAATGTCGTTTTTTCATAAATTACCGTTAAGATTATGAGTGCAAAACACATAAAGCCAAGAAAATAATCAAGACCTAAATGTTGGCATAATAAATGATTCTTATAAATTATAAAAATAATGCACTCTTGTTAAAAATACCCCACCCGATTAGACGGGGTGGCATTATAACACATCTGTTCTTATAATTAAAAAAATTAATACCAATATTTTAAAAAAACAATGATTTTAAATTCATGTTTCTTTAAACTCATGTTTTTGGAACCTGCCTACCTGCCACCCAAAACCCTTGCAAGCGGTTTTGTCCGATAAGATAGGACAAATCGGCAGGTCGGTCAATCTGCCACAACGCCACATCAGCATCCATACCTACCGCAATTTGCCCTTTGGTGTCTTGTAGTCCCAAGGCTTGGGATGCGTGAATGGTTGTCCCTGCCAGAGCTTCTTCAGGCGTTAAGCCAAACAGCGTACACGCCATGTTCATGGCAAGCAGTAGGCTTGTTGATGGCGATGTGCCAGGGTTACAGTCGGTAGATACTGCCATCTTTACGCCATGTTGTCGCATGGTATCAATGGGGGGTAGTTTGGTTTCTTTTAGTACATAAAAGGCAGTCGGCAACAGCACGCCCACCGTGCCATGTTTTGCCATCTTGACAATGCTGTCGGTGGACAGGTATTCGATGTGGTCGGCTGACAAGCCGTCAAACTCTGCCACAAGTCCCGCTCCGCCCATGTCGCTCATCTGCTCGGCGTGAAGTTTGACAGGCAATCCTAGCGATTTGGCAACTTCAAAGAGCCTGCTTACTTGATGGGTGTCAAAGGCGATGGACTCACAAAACGCATCCACCGCATCCACCAAATGCTCGCTATGCAACACTTTTAGCCACTTGCACGCCTGCTTGACATATTCGTCTGCTTTCCCTTGATATTCTGGCGGTAGAGCATGTAGGGCAAGGTAGGTTTTTTTGACGGTAACACCAAAGTCATCGCCCAATTTTTTGGCAACTTTGAGCATTTTGCGTTCGTTATCCAAATCAAGCCCATAGCCCGACTTAATCTCAATCGTCCCCACGCCTTGACTTACAAGGCTTTTAAAACGTGGCAAACTAAGCTCATACAATTCATCAAAATCCGCTTGTCTTGTGGCTTTCACGGTGGACAAAATCCCACCGCCCTGCTTGGCGATGTCTTTATAATCCACGCCATTTAGACGCATCTCAAATTCATTACTGCGATTACCGCCATAGACCACATGGGTGTGGCAGTCCATCAAAGCAGGGGTTAGCCAGTCTTGTTTGGCATCAATTATCTTGTTAGCAGTTGCCGTGCCAAGCTCGCCCATTGTGCCGACAAAGGCAATTTTGCCATCTTTGATGCCAACTGCACCGCCATGTATCGCCCCATAGGGGGTATCTTTGGTGTAGCCAAATGTGTCGCTCATGGTGGCGATGTTGGCGTTGGTAATTAGGGTGTCAAATTGCATGGTTTTTTCCTTAGATATTAGATTAGCTTTAATCTCAACTTAAAATTACAAATGATTGATTATTGGGCAATTATTTTTTGCTTGTAAGGGCTACTTATTCGCCCTTGATAAATCAATTACCTATACAAAGTTGAGAATAGAGTAGATTAATAGTTATCGACAAGTTTTAAGTTTAATTTAATCCCAATCACACACCACCAAGCAATGCCCGCTCCACACACACCGCAAGCAGGCGTGCCACGGTTTTTGCTCCACGGCTGTCAATGTCGTAAGTTGGGTTAAATTCGGCAAAATCCAAGACCTTGACTTTGCCTGTTTGAATGAGCTTTTCAAGCAAAAATTCCACCAAATCAAGCTCAGTCCCCTTGGCATTTACCGCACTGACCGCAGGCATGACCCCTGCTGGCAGACAGTCCAAATCCACCGTAACATACAGCACATCAACGCCCCTAACAAAGCCATCAAGCCTTGCCCAAATCTCATCATAAGACAAGCGATGGCAGTCATCATCACTAACAACACCGACGCCCAAGGCATAAGCCTTGTCAAATAGACTTGCTGTATTACCAAAACGGCTAATGCCCACACAAAAATAATAAAACTCATCGCCCATCGTATCAGCAATCTGCAAAAAAGGCGTACCTGACGTGGCGTACTCGTCCGTTCGCAAATCAAAATGAGCATCAAAATTGATAATGCCAATCTTGGGTAAGTCCTTACTATTTGATTTTAGATACTCATACAACCCCAAAAAACTGCCATAAGCAATTTCATGCCCACCGCCAAGCCCCACCGCTAGGGCGTTGTTTTGTAGGGCGTGAGTGATGTGCGTGGCATAATTTTTTTGGGCGGATTCCAGACTGTCCTTGATGATGGTATCATTGTCATGACACACCACATCACCACAGTCGCCCACCAAGTCGGACAAATTGGCGTATTTGTCCTGCACGCCTGCCGTGATGGGCAGTTTGGCAAAAAACTCTCTGATGATGGGTGGAGCGGACTTTGCCCCCACTCTGCCTAAGTTTCGCCTTACCCCTTGATGGCAAGCAAAGCCCACCAAGGCAATAGGCTGTCGGTCAAAGGCTTGCACGGCATTATGCCAGTACACTGCCCTATTACTCTCAAAAGGGTCGGTGCGTCCTGTATAATGAGCAGGGTCAAAAGGGATATGGGTGGTGTGGATGTCGGTCATGGCTTTTAATTGGCTTAAAATGGATTGATAAATCAGCTTGGATAAGAAAAAGGGTTAAGGGTTTTGATGGGCAAATGGGCAAAATCCGCCACGTTGCGAGTAACCAAAATCAGTCCGTGCTCTTTGGCAGTGGCTGCTATCCAAGCATCATTCTCTGGCGATTTATTAGGAACGTGAAACGTAGCACACAGCTCGGCGGTGCGTTCTGTGATGGGCAGAATTCGCCCTTGATACAAATCAAGCACTGCCTTTTGATACCAGTCTCTAAGGCTTGCCCCCTGCCTGATATCTTTTCGCTCCATGGCAAGTACGCCACGTTGCAACTCCATCGATACCACAACATTGATGTACAAATCTTTTTGCAAAACACTGGCATACCATTCATCAAAACCCGTGTTGGCAACGCCCCGATAAACTTTTCGTGTCTCGCTGATGGCGTTGGTGTCAAGTAGATACATCATTACTCTCCAAAGTCCACAAGGGAGCGTTGGGCGGTGCTTCTTACTGGTAGTTCAAAGTCAAGCTCTGCCAAGTCATCGCTTAGTTCAAGCGACAACAGCACCTCTTTAGCGGTCTTAAACTCACTTAGCTCTTGTGTTTTTTGATAATCGGCAAAGGTCATCAGTACATAACTTGGCTCGCCCCGCTTAGTGATGATGACAGGGGCGACATCAGCTTGACGTTGGGCAAAGCTGGTGCGTTGATTAAACTCTCGGCTGGTCATTTGCATGACATTCTCCCAGTCAGTATAAATATCAGCATAAATGTAGATATATTACTACATTTATCTTAATTTGCCAATATTGCTCGATTAGTCTGCCAAAACCACAAAATATGGGGCAAATAAATCACCCCATAATAATACAACCATCACACATTGCTAAACCAGTTTTGGCGTAGCTCGTCCCAACCGTCAAGCAATTCGCCCGACAAGACAAGCTGTTTGGCACTTTCAATATCAGGGGCAAAGTAGCGGTCTTTGTCATAATGAGCAATGCTCGCACGCACTTTGGCATGAACGTCGGTTAGCACCTTATCGCTCTTATAACCCAAGTCCTCGCTGTGAATGTCCACGCCTTGGGCGGCAGTCAGCAGTTCAATGCCAACCACGGCAGCGGTATTGTGTGCCATCTCAAACAATCTTCGCCCTGCATAGGTCGCCATTGAGACGTGGTCTTCTTGATTGGCAGACGTTGGAATGCTGTCCACCGATGCAGGGTGGGCGTGCGATTTGTTTTCGCTAACCAAAGCGGCGGCGGTAACATGAGCAATCATAAAGCCAGAATTCACGCCTGCATTACGCACCAAAAACGCAGGCAATCCTGACAAACTACTGTCAATAAGCAGAGCAATACGGCGTTCGCTCATTGAGCCAATCTCACTGATGGCAAGTGCCAAGGTATCGGCAACAAAGGCGACAGGCTCGGCATGAAAATTACCGCCCGAGATAGCAACAGGCTCATCGTCGCCAAAGATAAGCGGATTGTCGGTTACGGCATTGGCTTCGATGAGCAGTGTCTTACCTGCTTGATTGATAAGGTCAAGGCACGCTCCCATCACTTGGGGCTGACAGCGTAGGCAGTAGGGGTCTTGTACACGCAAATCCGCCTCGCCACGGTTTTTGCCCCTAAATCCGCTGTGTTCAAGCAATGCCTTATAGGTCTTGCCAAGCTCAATCTGCCCATGATGTCCACGCACCTCGTGAATGCGTGGGTCAAAGGGCGAATCATTGCCACGAGCCGCCTCCACCGACAACGCTCCTGTTACGGTCGCACTTGCCAGTAGGTCGCACGCCATAAAATAGCCACGAATGGCAAGGGCGGTGGACGTTTGGGTGCCGTTGATAAGTGCCAAACCCTCTTTGGCAGCAAGCGTGATGGGCGACAGTCCTGCCTTGGCAAGGGCATCTTTGGCGGACACACGCTCACCATGAACCAACACATCGCCCTCGCCCAAAATCGCAAGTGTCATGTGCGACAACGGGGCAAGGTCGCCTGATGCTCCCACCGAACCTTTGGCGGGAATGATGGGTGTAATGTCGTGATTGATAAGATTGATAAGTGCGTCTACCACTTCACGGCGAACACCCGACACCCCTTGCGATAGGCTTGACACTTTCATGGCAATGATAAGGCGAACCACATCTGCAGGCAACGCATCGCCTGTACCAACCGAATGGCTTAGGATAAGATTTCTTTGCAAAAGTTCAAGCTCATCGTCAGGGATACGAGTCTTGGCAAGCAGTCCAAAGCCTGTATTGATGCCATAAGCAGGTTTATCACGGGCGATAATCGCTTGCACGGCTTGGTGCGACTTTTCGATGGCATCATAAGCCGATGGGTCAAGGCTGATGGTAACGGGGCTGTTGTAAATGGCACGCAACTGCCCAAAGGTGAGATGGCGTGGGCTTAAGGTAATGGTGGGTTTCATAGGCTATCCTTATTTAAATGCAATGAATGAACAAAAGATAAATTTGTCTATACAAATATAACAAGAAATTCCATCAAGTGCAAGCCCCAAAACAAAAAATTATCCCACAAAGTGTCTGCATTTATCGCTAGTCAAAAAATTTAAATTATGATATAAATACTTACAAAAATTAGGTGATTGTAGTGAAAAAAAGGGGCTTAGTATGATTTATCTGTTTTCATTTTTGATTTATGCCGTGGTCTTTGGGGCGGGGTTTTATTTGGTCAGAAAAAACCCTACCAAAGTCGAGCGGTTGGTTGGGCGGATTTGCTTTATTGGGCTTATCTTGCAACTGTTTGTCAATTATCTGTTTTGGGGGCAGTATGGCAAGTGCTTTCAACCCTTTGGCGGTCATGATAAGCCCCGAGCGGAGTGCGGTAAACTTGATGTTTTTGGCACTCATTAGCATTTTTTGTTATGCCAATTTGCTTGTGGTTTTGTTTAAGGCGAATGATTTTTATAACGAATAACTGCTTTTAAGAATACTTTTAAAAATAGGCTACTCCATCATGGTAGCCTATTTTTCTTAACGCCATCGCAAAACGTGCTAGCCAAGCCAGCCCATCATCATGGCAAATTGCCCAAACCACCCTGCCAGCACAATCGACAACGCCACACGAATCAGCCACACAAGCACCATTTTGCCAATGCTAAGCGGAATTTTGGTGGCAAGCACACAAGGTATCATTGCCGAAAAGAAGATAATGCCCGACACCGACACCACCGCCGTTACATAACGAGTCAAAATATCAGTGTTGGCAAGCAATAAGGCAGGCAAGAACATCTCTGCCAGCCCTGACGAGATGCCTTTTGCCGATGTCATCGGTTCAGGTAGTCCGCCAATGAACGTAAAGGGATACAACACTACGCCCAAAATATCAAAAACAGGCGTGTACTTTTCTAATAACAGTCCAATCAAACCAATGGCGATGATAGATGACACGATGGCAGATGCCATATTGATACCATCTTTAAAATTTTGCCAAAGCAATGTGGGCAGGCTTGGGGCATTTTTGGCAGTGTGAATGCCTGTATCAATGGCGACTTTTAGGCGTGAGGCGGTTAATTTGTCATCATCGGCAATGCGTTTTTCATCGCTAAATCGGCTAATGGGCGGAATGCGTGCCGTGATTGCCGTTACCAAAAATGTGATAAAAAGACACGACCAAAAATACACACCCCAAAACGGCATAAGCTCCAAAGTCTTGGCGACAATCACCATAAAGGCGGTGGATACGGTCGAAAATCCTGTGGCGATGATAACCGCTTCTTTGGCAGAATACGCCCCTTGCTGATAGACCCTGTCGGTAATCAAAAGCCCCACCGAATAACTGCCCACAAAGGACGCCACCGCATCAATGGCGGATTTGCCCGATGTTTTAAATATTGGTTTCATGACAGGTTGCATGAGTACGCCCACCATTTCAAGCAAGCCAAATCCCAACAAAAACGACAGCATAACCGCCCCTATCGGCACAATCATGCCCACAGGCAAGGCAAGCTTGTCAAACAAAAAAGGCAACATATCTTTTGTCATCAGACTGGCAGGGGCAGTATTGGTAACATAAAGACACGTCAACACAAAACCCACCACCTTTAAGACGGTTAAGATTTTATTGGTTAGATTGGCGTTAAATGATTTATCCCTAAAAGGCTTGATAATGCCATATATCATCAAGCCAAATAATAAGACAATGGCAAGACTTCTTTGCTCTTTGACCAGATAACTTGCCATGTGGTCAAAGGCGATGGTGTTTTTGCCACCGATGTCAATCGGCACAAAAAACAAAAATATCCCAAGCAAGCTAAATCCGATAAGTTTGGCAAGTGCCATGCGATTTTGTGTTGTCATACATTATCCTTAATTCATCTTACAACCTAAAAACAAAACAAGCCATCGACATATTGCCAATGACTTGTTTTTTAATTATAGCTTTTAAATCACCAAAAGCTATTTAACCATCGGCAAATTTAGCCCATAATTTTTGGCGGTTTCGATGGCAAGCTCATAGCCTGCATCAGCGTGTCTCATAACCCCACTGCCACAGTCATTAACCAGCACATTGGCAAGGCGTTCGGCAGCTTCATCTGTGCCGTCCGCCACAATCACCATGCCCGAGTGCTGACTGTATCCCATGCCAACACCGCCACCGTGGTGCAAACTTACCCACGTTGCTCCGCCTGCGACATTGAGCATACCATTTAACAATGCCCAGTCGGACACCGCATCCGAGCCATCTTTCATGGATTCGGTTTCACGGTTGGGACTTGCCACAGAGCCTGTGTCTAGGTGGTCTCGCCCGATGACGATGGGGGCTTTTAGCTCGCCATTTTTAACCATTTCATTAAAGGCAAGCCCTGCTTTATCACGCTCGCCCAAGCCAAGCCAGCAGATACGAGCAGGTAAGCCCTGAAAGTGAATGCGGTCTTTTGCCATATCAAGCCAGTTGTGAACGTGAGTGTTGTCAGGGAACAACTCTTTGATTTTTTGGTCAGTTTTGTAGATGTCTTCTGGGTCGCCAGACAGTGCCACCCAGCGAAAAGGTCCTTTACCCTGACAGAACAAGGGGCGGATATAAGCAGGAACAAACCCTGGGAAATCAAAGGCGTTTTTTACCCCTTCATCAAAGGCAACTTGGCGAATGTTGTTGCCATAGTCGGTAGCAGGTACACCCATCGCTTGCAAATCAAGCATGGCTTGCACATGAACGGCACAAGACTTGGCGGCAGCTTTGGAGAGCTTGTCGTGCTGATTTGGGTCTTGTTGGGCAGATTTCCACTCATCCACCGTCCAGCCCATCGGCAGATAGCCGTTAATCAGGTCATGAGCGGACGTTTGGTCGGTAACAAAATCAGGTTTGATGTCGCCATTTTTGGCACGCTCAACAATCTGTGGCATAATCTCAGCCGCATTGCCTAAAAGTGCAATCGACACCGCTTCGCCTTTGGCGGTATGTTCTTTGATGAGCTCATAGGCGTGGTCTAAATCACGAGCCTGCTTATCCACATAGCCTGTCCGCAGACGAAAATCAATGCTTGACTGCTGGCACTCGATGTTAAGACTCGCCGCCCCTGCAAAAGTGGCGGCGAGTGGCTGGGCTCCACCCATACCACCAAGCCCTGAGGTCAAAATCCAGCGACCCTTCCAGTTGGCGGTGGACTTATCCTTACCACCGCCAAAGTGCTGGCGACCTGCTTCGGCAAAGGTTTCATAAGTCCCCTGCACGATGCCTTGTGTGCCGATATAAATCCAGCTCCCTGCGGTCATCTGTCCGTACATAAACAAATCTTTGCGGTCAAGCTCATTAAAATGCTCCCACGTTGCCCATTTTGGCACAAGGTTTGAGTTGGCAATCAGTACTCGGGGGGCATTTTTGTGGGTGTTGAACACGCCAACGGGCTTGCCTGATTGAATGAGCAAGGTTTGATTGACTTCAAGCTCTTTTAGGCTTGCTAAAATCTGGTCATAGCACTCCCAGTTGCGAGCGGCACGCCCAATACCGCCATAGACTACAAGGCTTTTGGGGTTTTCCGCCACATCGGGGTGCAGGTTGTTTTGAATCATGCGGTAAGCAGCTTCGGTCAGCCAGCTTTTGCAGGTAATCTGGGTGCCTGTGGGGGCTTTGATGACACGTCTTGTGTCGGTGCGAGTAAAGTTGCTCATATGCGTTCCTTATTTTTTTGGGGTGTTTTTTGGAATAACTTCATCAAACTCAAATTTGTCTATACAAATTTAAGACTAATTTAGCAAAAATTTTGGGGGAATGCAAGGGGTTTTTTGGGTATTTTTGCCAAAAATCATTGTCTTTAATTTTGGCTTAAAATACGCTATACTATTAATTTTTAGCCAAGACCATGCCAAAAACACCCGCCTACCAACGCATCAAATCCGCCATCTTAGCTAAAATCCACGCAGGACAATGGGCGGTCGGCTCTGCCATTCCCACCGAGATGGCATTGTCTCGTGAATTTGATGTGGCTCGCATGACTGTCAATCGTGCCCTAAAAGAGCTGACAGATGAGCAAGTTTTAGAACGCCGTCAAGGTTCAGGAACATTTGTGGCTCAGCAGCGGTTTAACCAGACTTTCATCACCGTTCGTAATATCGCTCATGACATACAAAACACAGGCAAACGCTATCATGCCAAAGTCGTAAGCCAGCTTGCCTTGCCCCATAGCGACCTACCGCCATCGGCTCGGGCGGTATTTCACGACACTCAGCATCTATATAAGGTGGAGATTGTGCATTTTGGTGATGATAAGCCTTTGCAATTTGAACGGCGTTTTGTGGATTTGGCGATTATCCCCGCCTTTGAACATCAAGATTTTAACAAAATCAACACAAGCGACTACCTTATCAGTCAAGTACCGCTTGTGCGTGGACACTATTTTATTGAAGCCAAACCCTGCCCGTCTGATGTGGCGACTTGTTTGGGCTGTCCGCCAAACTCGCCTGCCCTGCGTTTGTCTCGCTACACTTATTCAGGCGATAAGGTTGTTACCTTTGTGCAGATGTGGCACGATGGGGCGACTTTTCGGTTTGATGGGGAATTGGGCTAAGGCTAGGTTTGTCATAGATTTGTCGTATGGTGTGATACATACTTTTTAAAAATAAGTTTTATGAACAAAACCCCAATCTAACCTTAGATTGGGGTTTTTGATGGCTTAAATTTTTAAAAATATTTATAAATTTAAAGCTGTTTTAAACCATTTTTAAACCATTAACTTCGCTCAGCAGTACCGACAGCTCCGCCAGTCCCACTTTGTCTGACAAGCCAGCTATCTGCTCTGACAACACTGCCAGTCGCTCACGGTGCTCATCCTGCCATGCTGACAGACCGCCCACCGCCAGCACATCGGTGATGAGTGTCATGAGCGTGCGGTTAAACTCGCCAGTGAGTGCATAAGACGCTTTTCTGTCCCAATAACTCTCAGCAGGCAACTCCGCCACCGCTGATGTCAGCTTGTCCATGTGTAGCTGTGAGAACACGCCAAAATATGCCTGTGCCACGTCAGTCACTGCCACGCCTTTTTGCTCGGCAAGTGCCACAACATCTAGGGCATGCACATAGATGGGCAGGCGGGCAAAGGCACGGGCATCATCATCGCTAAGTCCTTGGGCGGTCAAATCAGCGACATCTTTGGCGATATACGCCCCAAAATGTTCATCAATGACATCATAAGAGAACAAGTCCGCCACCAAGTTTTTAAAGGTCAGTGCCGTCTGTGCCACACTCTCGCCTGTCAGCTGACGATTTAGGAACCATGCCATGCCTTGTTTTAGCACATCTTGGATGGTAAGTTCAAGCTCGATTTGGGTGTTGCCAGCGACGGCATTGTCAAGGCTTGACAGTCTGTCCCACACCGTTTGCACATCAAAGACATCACGCACGATGGCATAGCTTCGGGTGATGTCCGCCACACTGTGACCTGTCTCATCACTCATGGCAAACACGTTTTCTATGCCCAGACGGTTCACCAGTCCGTTAGTCAGATAAGTGCAGATAATCTCACGGTGCAGGCGATGGCGGGTCATCTCATCAAAGAACTGCTCGCCCAACGTATCTGGGAAGTACTTTTTAAGCTCATGCAAGAAGTAGGCATCTTCGGTCAGACCACTGCCAAGTAGTTCGTCATACACCCACATTTTGCCATAAGACAACAGTACCGCCAGCTCAGGGTTGGTTAGCCCACGCCCGTCTTTTGCCTTGCGTTTGGTTAGGGTGTCATCGCTTGGCAGATATTCGATAGCACGGTCAAGGCGACCTGCTTTTTCTAAGAAATTCATAAAGCGAATATGCTCGCCTGCACGCTCAGGGGCTTGATAAGCTGACAGCTCAATGGTCTGTGGCTGTAAGTAGTTTTGGCGTAGCACCAAATTTGCCACCGTATCGGTCATGCTCGCCAGCAAGTCATTACGCTGTTTGATGGTCATATCCCCACGCTCAGTAACTGAGCCCAACAGGATTTTGATGTTCACTTCATGGTCTGAGCAGTTTACACCGCCTGAGTTGTCAATGGCATCGGTGTAGATACGTCCACCATTTAGGGCGTACTCAATACGTCCACGCTGAGTACAGCCTAAGTTACCACCTTCACCCACGACTTTGGCACGCACTTCACGCCCATCCACACGAATGGCATCGTTGGCACGGTCACCCACATCGCTGTGGTCTTCATCAGATGACTTGATGTAAGTGCCAATACCACCATTCCAAATCAAGTCCACAGGAGCTTTTAGAAGCTTATTTAGTAGCTCATTGGGCGTAAGGCTATCTTCAGCGATGTCAAAACGCTCTTTCATCTGTGGGGTGATGGCGATGGCTTTGTCGGTGCGGTTAAACACCCCACCGCCTTCACTGATAAGCTCTGCCTGATAATCCGTCCATGCCGAACGTGGCAAATTAAACAGACGCTCACGCTCTACAAAACTTGCCTTGGCATCAGGATTGGGGTCAATAAAGATGTGTAAGTGGTTAAAGGCTGCCACAAGGCGAGTGTTGTTTGATAGCAACATACCATTACCAAACACGTCTCCGCTCATGTCGCCAATGCCCACCACGGTAAATTCATCACGGGCTTGAATGTCTTTGCCCATCAAGCGAAAATGACGTTTGACACTCTCCCACGCCCCACGAGCGGTAATGCCCATGCCTTTGTGGTCATAGCCTGCCGAGCCACCTGAAGCAAAGGCATCTTGTAGCCAAAAGTTGTATTCGGCAGACAGGGCGTTGGCAATGTCTGAGAAAGTCGCTGTGCCTTTGTCGGCTGCCACCACCAAATACGGGTCATCTTCGTCATGGCGGACGGTATTAGCAGGCGGAACAACGTTGCCATCAACCAAATTGTCCGTCAAGTCTAATAAACCACGGATATAGGTCTGATAACACGCCACGCCTTCGGCTTGCCATGTCTCACGGCTTGCTTGCTTGGATTTATCTTTGCAGACAAAACCGCCTTTTGAACCCACAGGCACGATGACCGAGTTTTTGACCATTTGGGCTTTGACAAGACCCAACACTTCGGTGCGGTAATCTTCCATACGGTCAGACCATCTAAGTCCGCCACGAGCCACCTTACCACCACGCAAATGCACCCCTTCAACTCTTGGCGAGTACACATAAATCTCAAACATGGGCTTGGGCTTTGGTAAATTGGGAATATCACTTGCTTTGAATTTAAAAGACAAGCGGTCTTTTCTTGCCCCGTCTTTGTCCACTTGATAAAAATTGGTGCGTAGCATGGCGTTTAACAAATCCAAGAACCAACGCACAATGCGGTCTTCATCAAGACTGGTTACCGAGCTAAGTTCGCTGTCAATCTGTGCCAAAATCGGTGCGGTGCCCGTCTGCTCAGCAGGCGACATCTTGGCATGGAACAGCTTGACAAGCAAACTGGCAATGGCAGGATTGCCCACCAACGTGCTGTGAATGTAGTCGGTTGAAAATGGGGCTCGGGCTTGGACGATATAGCGAGACAAGGCACGCAGTGCCACCACATCATAGGTGTCAATGTCCGTGGTTAAAATCAGCTGATTTAGGCGGTCGGACTCAACACGCCCTTGCCAAATCTCATCCAAGGCATGCTCTACCTGCGTTTTGACTGCGGTCAAATCCACCGTCAATCCTGTTTTTAGGGTGAGTTTATACTCTTGTAGCCACAAATCATCGCTGACATCAGGGGTGTCTTGTCCACCAAAGTCATAAGTGGACGCTGAGATGACCGCCACCCCAAAATGCTCCAATATCGGCAAGACGTGCGATAACGTCAAAATCTCGCCCCTGCCATAGAGTTTTAGGGTTAGGCTGTCCGCACGCTCGCCTGCCGACTGATACAAATGCCAAATTTTGGGTTTATCATCATCAAGCGACAGCAATTTGGTAGTATCCGCCACCGCCGTATGCACATCAAACCGCTCACGATACGTCAAAGGAATGCTCGCCCCCAATGTCGCCAATATCTCTCTGGCACGGCTCTCGCCTGTTTGAGCGGTTAGGGCTTTGGCATATTCATCCGTCCAGTCGTGCATGAGTGCCGACAGTTCACGCTCCAACTTGGCTAGGTCATAATCCTTGACTTTGCCCGTCTCGGTGCGTACATGGATATGCACACGGGCATGATGAAGCTCGTTAAATTCGGTCGTAAAGCTCGATGACACACCACCAAAGGCTTGGGTTAGGATGTCTTGGATTTTTTGGCGTAAGTCGCTGTTAAACTTAGACAACGGCACATAGATCAGACACGACACGAAACGCTGATAATGGTCGGTACGCACGAGCAGGCGCAGGCGGTTTTTGTCATGCAAGCTGGCAATGCTCGCCACCATCGGGTAGAGCTCATCGGTACTGGCTTGGAATAGGTCATCACGGGGCAAGGTATTGACGATGTGAGCAAGTTTGAGATAAGCATGGCTGTTTTTGGGCAGGCGTGACATGGCAAGGATTTTGCCCGCTTTTTCGTTAAGTAGCGGAATATTTGCCACGCTGGTCTGATATGCCCGTGATGTCAGCAGTCCGACAAAACGATATTCGCCAATCAGCTCGCCTTGGTCGTTGTATTTTTGAATGCCCAAAAAGTCCAGATAAGCAGGGCGATGGATGGGCGACAGACGTGCCGATTTAGACAACAGTAGCACGCGTGGCTCGGCTATCAGGTGTTTTAGGTGCGTGGGCAGACCATGAAAGCTCTTGGATAACTCATCGGTCTCTTTGCCTTGTAGCACGCCCAGTCCGCTACCGCCCACCGAGTACAGCTCAGGTGTGCCATTGTCATTTTCAAAACGATATTCACGATACCCCATAAAGATAAAGTTATCACGCCCCACCCATTCCAAAAAGCCCGTCACCGCTTCTTTGGTGTAATGCTCTGTGGGAATGGGTAGGCTTTTTAGCTCTTCTTTAATCTCGTCCAGCTTGTCCGCCATCGCCCCAAAGTCGCCAACGATGACATCAATGGTGTGGATTTTCTTTAATAACATCTCTTTGATGTCCGCCAACTTGTCATCGCTTTGGCGGTCAATCTCAATATGCACCAACGCAAAACAGCTGTCCGCCCGACCACTGCTCTCATCGACGGCTTGAATGTCGCTGATGTGTCCGTCTGTGCGTTCTACCTTGATGATGTTATTATAAATGCGATGAACACCAATACCCCGACGCTCCAAGCTCATGAGTAGCGTGTCGGTCAAAAAGGGACGATCAATGGCGACCAAAGCAATGACGGTACGCTCGCTATTAAACAGGTGTGACTCGCCCAAAGGGTTGATGACGCTGATATTGGGGCTTGTGCCGTTATGTGTTTTTAGTAAGCTAAAATGGTGCAATGCCATGCCCGACAACGTCTCATCGGAGAACCTGTCCGCCATCTCTGTGGGCAAGTGCTGATAATAGATGGGAATAAACTTCGCCAATATCTCTTGATGGTTGGCGTGGTTGTCATGATGATGGCTTGTGGCGTGACGGGCGATGTTGCTGACACGTTCAGGGCTGATGGTCAGATGGTTGCTTGTCATGTTTTTTCCTATTATTGGGTTTATTAAGTTTATCTATGATGGATGATTTAAAAATAAACGCCTATAAACTAAACCAAAGCGGACAAAATAGCAAATGGAAAATCTTTGTATTATTATTAGTTTTTATGATAAATATAAAATTTTTTAGATATATTTCTGATAAGTGTTTTGGTGTTGGATTTGAGATGTACTGACATCCGTCTTTGTAGTTTAGATTTTGCAATGAAAAATACAAAAATAAAAAGGACGGATAAATCCGCCCTTTACAAACCCTTAAAGCATCATACTCGGGTCAAACGCTCGCACAGGCTCTTGTCTTAGCACGTTAGGGTCGGCTTTATAATAACCTGCCGTTGATTTTGGCAATTTTTGCCCACGCATGACATCAGCAATTTTTTCTGCCATCATAATGGTGGTGGCGTTTAGGTTGCCTGAGATGATAAGGGGCATGATAGACGCATCAACGACACGCAAACCTTCTAAGCCATGCACACGCCCTTGCCCGTCCACAACCGCCATATCGTCCATACCCATTTTACAGCTACAAGACGGATGATAAGCGGTCTCGGCATGATTACGCACAAATTCATCAAGCTCGGCATCGGTCTGGGCATTACGACTTGGGCTAATCTCACGCCCACGGTACTCATCCAAAGCAGGCTGGTGCATAATTTCACGAGTGATACGAATACCGTCTCTAAACTCCTGCCAGTCTTGCTCGTGCGACATATAGTTGAACAAAATGCTTGGGTGGTCGTGGGGATTTAGCGATTTTAGGCGGATACGTCCACGAGACGGCGAACGCATGGAGCCAACGTGTGCTTGAAAACCATGCTCTTCTACGGCATTTGAGCCGTTGTAGTTAATGGCAACTGGCAAAAAGTGATACTGGATATTTGGCCATTCAAATTCAGGACGGGTACGGATAAAACCCCCTGCTTCAAACTGGTTGCTCGCCCCAATGCCCGTTCCCAAGAACAGCCACTGGGCCCCAATGGCAGGTTGATTGTACCATTTTAGGGCAGGATACAGCGATACGGGTTTCTTGCATTCGTATTGCAGATACATCTCCAAATGGTCTTGCAAGTTCTCACCCACCCCTGGCAGGTCATGCACGACAGGGATTTTAAATTCATCAAGCAAACTTTTTGCCCCAACGCCCGAACGCTGTAAAATCTGCGGAGATGCAATCGCCCCCGCCGAAAGTATCACTTCTCGCTTGGCGTGGACGGTTGTGGGGTTTGTGTCATTGCCTTGTAGATACTGCACGCCAATGGCACGCTTGCCTGAAAATAGGATTTTGTCGGTCACGGCATGGGTTTTTATGGTAAGATTGGGACGTGATTTTGCCATGTCTAGATAGCCCCGAGCCGTGCTAGAACGGCGTCCTTTTGGTGTAACCGTTCTGTCCATAGGTCCAAAGCCTTCTTGCTGATAGCCGTTCAAATCATCGGTGCGTGGATAACCTGCTTGCACGCCTGCTTCTACCATGGCATTAAACAGCACGCTACTGCCTATGGTTGAGCCACGCTGTGAAGTCGTTACGCTCACAGGGCCTGTGCCACCGTGATAGTCGTTTTCGCCCACATCACGGGTTTCTGATTTTCTATAATAAGGCAAGCAGTCGGCATACGTCCAGTCTTCTAGCCCGTCCATTTTTGCCCAATTGTCCAAATCCATGGCATTACCACGAATGTAGCACATCCCATTGATAAGCGATGAACCGCCAAGCCCCTTACCACGTCCGCACTCCATACGGCGGTTGTTCATATAAGGCTCAGGGTCGGTCAGATACGCCCAGTTGTAGCGTTTGCCTTGCAAGGGGTACGCCAGTGCTGCGGGCATTTGCGTGCGAAAATCCAAGCGATAATCAGGGCCACCTGCTTCTAGAAGTAGCACGCTCACATCACTGTCTTCTGTCAGACGTGTGGCAAGCACATTGCCTGCCGAACCTGCACCGATGATGATATAGTCATATTCTGTCATGAGTTTTCCTTAATAAGTTAATAAAAATAGACTTCTTTCCAAACCCTGATTTTTATGGATTTTTAAAAACTTCAACCCCAATACTTATAAGGGTTTATTTTTAGTTTGGAAAGAGATTTAATAAGTTAATAAATTTTGATAATTTGCCCCAATCTCAACTTAAAATGCTAGCCTATTGGTTTTCCAATGATTATTTTTTGGATTGTAAGGGCGAATTGCAATTCGCCCTTGATAAATCAATCACTTACACAAAGCTGAGAATGGGGTATGATATGGTGTTATTTAAAAATAGACTCAAATTTACCCATTTCTATCTGAATGGATTTAACTTGGGTATAATGTTCCAGCGTCATGATGCCATTTTCACGCCCAACGCCTGATTGCTTATAGCCACCCACAGGCATTTTGGCATCCGACTCGCCCCATGTATTGACCCAGCAAATGCCCGCTTGTAAGGCGTGGGTAATGCGATGAGCTTTATTTAAATCAGACGTAACCACGCCCCCTGCCAAGCCAAAAATCGTGTCATTGGCACGCTCTATCGCTTCATCTTCATCATCATAAGTCAAAATACTCATGACAGGCCCAAAAATCTCATCGGTAACAATACTCATCTCATCGGTGCAATCGGTAAAGACAGTCGGTAGCACAAACGCCCCCTTGGACAGCGACTCGCCACGCTCGGCAAAATCATTCGCCACCGCACGCCGTCCGCCAAACAGCACCGTTGCCCCTGCTTTTTTGCCCTGCTCCATATAATCAAGCACTCGCTCCATGTGGGCAAAGCTCACCAAAGGACCCATGTTGGTTGTCTCATCAGTTGGGTCGCCCAAGCGAACCTTGGGCAGGCGTGCCAAAATGGCTTGTTCAAAGGCGTGTTTTTTGGCACTTGGCACAAAAACTCGTGTGCCATTGGTGCACACTTGTCCTGTGCTATAAAAGTTTGCCATCATCGCCACATCAGCCGCCAGCTCAATGTCGGCATCATCACAAATAATCAAGGGCGACTTACCGCCAAGCTCCATGGTTACGTCTTTTAGTGATGATGCTCCTGCAAGACTCATCACTTTTTTGCCTGTTGCCACCGAGCCTGTAAATGAGATTTTGGCAATATCAGGGTGTTCGGTCAGATACGCCCCCACATCGCCACCGCCTTGCACGACATTAAACACCCCGTCAGGCACGCCAGCTTGGCTATAAATCTCGGCAAGTTTTAGGGCGGTCAAAGGCGTAACTTCACTCGGCTTAAAAATCATGGCATTACCAGACACCAAGGCAGGGGCGGATTTCCATAGGGCGATTTGAATGGGATAATTCCACGCCCCAATCCCTGCCACCACGCCAAGCGGTTCTCTTTGGGTATAAAAAAAGCTCCCTTCTTTGCCAGTGCGAAGTGGCACTTGCACCCCTTCAATGGCTGTGGCAAGCCCTGCATAATACTCCAACACATCCGCCCCTGTAACAATATCCACGTAAGCGGTCTCGCTGATTGCTTTGCCTGTGTCCGCCGTCTCCAAGCGTGCCAGCTCATCATTTTGTTCACGCAAAATCACCACCGCTTTTAGCAGTATCCGAGAACGCTCCACCGCCGTCATGCTTGCCCAGATTTTTTGTCCTGCTTTGGCACTTTGCACCGCTTTATCCACGTCCGCTTTTGAAGCACTTTGTAGCTTGGCAAGCGTGTCTGCCGTGGCAGGGTTGACCGTCTCAAAAAACTCCCCACTGCTGGCGGATACATATTTTCCACCGATATATAGCGATGTTTGTTCTACGTTTGGTAGTGATGACAATGGCATAACAAGACTCCTGTATTTTTAAAAATATATCATCAAAACTTATAAATTTTATTCAAAGGTTGATGAAACCAAAAAGATAGGTTATGATAACAAAAAATCATCTATAACGCAAATAATTGATTTTTAATGAATTTCTTGTTTAATTTGTGTTAAATGATTGTGTATTGCAAATTGATTTTTGTAAACTTTTTGTAAATTTATTAGGTTTTTTGAAAATATTTAGAGCGTGTTAAACCTTGATAACATTTTCATAAAATAAGATGAAATTTACACTTCAATCAATTTTTGCATGAAAAAATGGCTAAACCTTGTTTTTCTGCACCAAAAACCTGCCTGATAGAATAACTATCAGCCTACGTTTTTTCCTTGAAAAACGTGCAATCTTTCTCATTTTTCATTGAAAATACCAAAGGTAGGCACGCCCTATCAATTTTATATCATTAACAAACTTGGAAGGTAACGCTATGGAAGATACCAAATCCAAAGACGGTCGCCTAAACCGAACGGTATTTGCCTGTTCGGCGGTGATTATTGTCTTTTTTAGCTTATATACCATGCTGTTTAATGACAGTGCATCCGCCATTTTGGATGGTGTGTTGGCATGGGTAAGTACCACTTTTGGTTGGTACTACTTTTTTGCCGCATCGGTGTATATCATTTTTGTACTGTTCATCGCCTGCTCTCGCTATGGCAACATCAAGCTAGGCCCCAAGCACTCCCAACCTGAATACAGTCTTTTGACGTGGTCGTCCATGCTGTTTGCTGCAGGGATTGGCATTGACATCATGTTCTTTTCGGTGGCAGAGCCTATCATGCAGTACATGAATCCGCCTGTTGGGGACGGTCAGACCACACAGGCGGCTCGTGAAGCCTTGATGTGGACGATTTTTCACTATGGGCTGACGGGCTGGTGTATGTATGCGTTGGTGGGCATTGCCCTTGGCTATTTTGCCTACCGCTACAATCTGCCCCTAACCATTCGCTCGGCATTGTACCCCATGATCGGCAAAAAGATTGACGGACCAGCAGGTCATGCTGTGGACGTGGCGGCGATTTTGGGGACGATTTTTGGTATTGCTACCACTTGCGGTATTGGGGTGGTGCAACTAAACTACGGACTGCACGTTATTTTTGATTTGCCTGAAAACTTACTTTGGCAAATCGGACTTATCGCCCTAGCGGTCGCCATTACTATTGTGTCGGCAACCACAGGGGCATCCAAAGGCATCAAAATCCTATCGGAGCTTAACATTTATTTTGCCTTGGGGCTGATTTTGTTTGTGCTGTTTTTGGGCAATACCGAATTTTTACTAAACGCCATTGTCATGAACGTAGGCGACTATCTTAGCCGTTTTCCGACTTTGACTTTGGATACTTTTGCCTACAACCAAACGCCCGAACAAAAACAATGGATTCAAGACTGGACGCTGTTCTTTTGGGCGTGGTGGATTGCGTGGTCGCCTTTTGTGGGGCTGTTTTTGGCTCAAATCTCAAAAGGTCGCACCATTCGTGAATTTGTCATTGGCACCTTGTTCATTCCCTTTATGTTTACGCTCGCTTGGCTGTCGGTCATGGGTAACAGTGCCTTAAATGAAGTGCTAGGGGGCAACCTTGCCTTTGCCGAAAAAATCATCGCACGCCCTGAGATTGGCTTTTATGAGCTATTATCCACTTATCCGTGGTTCTCGGTAACGGCAATCATCGCTTTTGTCTCGGGACTTTTGTTTTATGTAACATCGGCAGATTCTGGGGCGATTGTGCTGAGTAATTTTAGCTTTAAAAGCCAAAAAAACACCGACACACCCCCCATTTGGATACGCCTGTTTTGGGCGGTGGCAATCGGTATGCTAACTGCTGCCATGCTGATGACAGACGGTATCACCGCCCTACAAAAAGCAACCATTGTCATGGGCTTGCCATTTAGCTTTGTCATGTTTTTTGTCATGGTGGGGCTGTTTAAGTCGTTACGCCTTGAAGATTTTAGAGAAGAGATTACCAAAATCAACGCCGTGCCTGTGGCAGGTGGCGTGGACGTGAGCGACTGGCAAACTCGCCTGCACCGCATTACCGCCTACCCTGACACCCAAGAAACAAAAGCGATGATGACCAATGTCTGCTTGCCTGCCCTAACTGACGTGGCAGACGCTCTACGCCAAAAGGGGCTGTCGGTGCGTGTGGAATCGGTCGCCTTGGACGATGAGCCAAGCCTTGTACAACATATGCTGACGGTGGATTATAAGGATGAGTACAACTTCGTCTATGGCATTGTCCCTGTCAAATACCCCGTGCCAGAGCGTCCAACAGTTGATGACGGGCAAGAGTTTTATTATCGCTTGGAGACGTATTTGTTTGAAGGCTTGCAAGGCAATGATTTGTCAGGCTTTAACAGCGAACAAGTCATCAATGACGTACTTGACAAATACGAGCGTCATCGGGCGTTTTTGCACTTAAATCGTGAAACCCCTGGCAATCGCCCTGTGTTTCCTGAATGATTTGTCAAAAAATAAAAGCGTGTCAAAAGGCACGCTTTTTTATTAAAATCCCCCTAAACTGTCATTCCCAAACTGCCATTTTTGCATTATAATAATCCTATTTTTTATCCGTGAACATTTATCATGAAAAAATCCTTACTTAGCCTAGCCCTACTTAGCCTTAGCTTGTCCACTCATGCCCAATCAGACACGTCCGCCCTTGACGGCTTGACCATTGGTGCCTTAGCCAGTTTTGGCTCGCACGCCTATGCCACCGATGATAAAGTGGGGGCAGTGCCACTCGTGCTATACGATAACGACTATTTTTATGCCGAAGGCTCAGAGCTGGGTTTTTATGCTCACAAAGACAGCGAAAATTGGTTTCGTGTGGGGGCAGGCTATGAATCTCGCCACTTTGAGCCAGATGACGCCACCACAACCGCCCTAAAAGGCTTAAATAGCCGTAAATCCAGTGCCAATATCGTGCTAAGTTATATGCGTATCACGCCTGTGGGCGGTTTTGAGATTAAGGCAGGCACGGACATGATGGACAGAAGTGGCGGTCAAACCGTCTCACTGGCTCATCGCAGTCTGTTTAAATTCGCCGATGACAAGCTCACTGTGTATCCCAAATTTGGCGTAAACTGGTACAGCGATGATTATAACCAATACTACTTTGGCGTATCCGAACAAGAAAGCACCAAAACAGGCATAGACACCTACACCGCCAAATCCAGCTACTCGCCCTTTGTCTCGGTCTCTGGCAAATACCAATTTACCGACCACATCGGTGCCTTTGCCAACACCAAAGCCGAATGGCTCTCATCAACCCAAAAAGACAGCCCCCTAACTGATGATAAAGTGGACATTGGGGCAAATGTGGGTTTGACTTATACCTTTTAATGGTTAAATTTATATAAGTGCTTGATTTATCAAGGGCGAATGTGATTCGCCCCTACAACCCAAAAATAATTATCAAACAATAAAAAGGGCAAACCTGAACC
>NZ_MXAN01000003.1 GCF_002027545.1 Moraxella lacunata | reverse complement strand
TTGGGGGTCGGTTCACATGTCAGCAAAGCAGTGGTGTATTTCATTTGTAAGTCATTGAAAAATAGGTATTTTATCAGTGTCAATACCAAATTTTATCATACTACCAAAGAAGTATTGGACTATTATATAGAAAACTTATTGATAAAAACTTGATTATAATCAATTATTTTTTGAGAAAGTTTGATTATCATGACAGTAACAAATTTTAACACACTGGCTGTGTGGCGTGTTATTTTACCACGACTGCCATGCCAAAGAAAACCCTAAAACATGGGGGGAGATTATGGCAACTCAAAAATCTAAACAACTGCTTGTACTAACTTCATCAACCATCGCATTTACCGTCTGCTTTATGATTTGGATGATGTTTGCGGTGCTTGGCATCCCAATCCAAAAAGCACTAGACTTATCTGAGACCCAATTTGGGCTACTTGCTGCCACACCTGTGCTGACAGGTTCTCTTGTTCGTCTGCCACTTGGCATGATGACGGATAAATATGGCGGAAAGGTTGTGCTTTTTGCTTTGATGATGGCATGTGTTGTACCAATATTTTTGATGAGTTACGCCAATGCCTATTGGCAGTTTTTGGTGCTGGGTCTGTTTGCAGGGCTGGCAGGTGGCTCATTTTCGGTTGGGATTGCTTATGTTGCTAAGTGGTTTGAAGCAGACCGTCAAGGGTTTGCCATGGGTGTGTTTGGGGCAGGTAATGCAGGTTCGGCACTCACCAAAATGGTAGGCCCTGCCATCATCGCTTATGGCGGTTGGCAGTTTTTGCCAAAGGTGTATGCAGGGATAATGCTTGTTACTGCCATTGGCTTTTGGTTCATGTCTTTTGATAATAAGGCTCACCGTTCGGCAAGTAATGTAAGTTTTGCCAGTCAATTGGCGGTGTTAAAAGACCCCAATGTGTGGCGTTATAGTCAGTATTATTCCATTGTCTTTGGTGGCTATGTTGCCCTTGCTTTGTGGATGACCAAATATTATGTTAATGAGTATGAATTTAGCCTACAAACAGCAGCATTTTTGGCGGCATGTTTTAGCTTGCCAGGGGGCGTACTGCGTGCACTTGGTGGTTGGCTGTCGGACAAATACTCAGCCCATACCGTAACATGGTGGGTACTGTGGGCATCTTTTTTGTTTTTGTTCATCTTATCATACCCCCAAACAGATCTTGTGGTCAAAACGGTACACGGTGAGCGAGCGTTTCACATTGGTCTAAATGCCACCATTTTTACCATCTTGATTTTCTTTTTGGGTATTGCCTTTGCCATCGGTAAAGCATCTGTATTTAAATATTTATCGGATGAATACAAAGAAAACATGGGGGCGGTCTCTGGTGTGGTTGGTCTGGCAGGGGGGTTGGGTGGATTTATCCTGCCCATCATGTTCGGAGTAGCGGTGGACATCACAGGCGTGCGTTCATCAGCGTTTATGATTATGTTTGGCGTGGTATGGGTCAGCCTTGTGTGGATTTATGTCTCGGAGGTCAAACCTAAAATGGAAGAAAATCATCAAGCCATGTTAAAGATGAAAAAATAACACGTGATGATTTAAAAAACAGGAAAAACGGGAAAAACAGGCGATCTATGGCAGTTCGCTTGTTTTTGTATTTTAGTTTTGTGTTTTAGATGGGGATTTGCTATGATGGCAGTATTTGACAGATAAGAATGATGATTGCATAACATGCACCGATTAGCTAATACTAGCAAATCCAATCTGGTCATCTTTTAACAGGAATATTCATGCTCACCCTACACCACTTAAATGATTCTCGCTCTTTTCGTATCTTATGGCTGTTGTGCGAATTAAATGCCTTGTATGGCACGCCTTTTCGTGTCATCAAACACGAACGTACCAAAAGCTACCTTGCTCCCAAAGAGCTGACCAATATTCACCCAATGGGTAAAGCACCGATTTTAATAGATGAGTCTTGTGACAAAACACTTGCTGAATCGGGTTTTATCATTGAATATCTGTTGCGTCATTATGACACACAAGCAAAACTCTCTCCAAGCGATGAAGCGTGGGAAGATTATGCTTTTTGGTTGCATTTTACTGAAAGTTCACTCATGCCAAATCTGGTCATGCGATTGGTGTTTGCTAAAATCGTACAAAAGTCGCCATTTTTTATCCGCCCCATTGTCAAAAACATACAAAAAGGCGTTGAGAAATCATTCATTTCTCCCAACGTGGATAAGGCATTGGCTCTACTCAACGAACATTTGGCAAATCGGCGTTATTTATCGGGGGCAGGGCAGGGCGTATTTGGTGCTGTGGATATTCATCTGCATTTTGGCATTGCTCAGATGAGAAAATCGGGTGGACTGCCTGATAAATGGGTGTATGTCCATAACTGGCTGGCATACTGCGAATCTCGTCCTAGTTTTGAGATGGCACAAAGTTATGAGTGATAAACTATGTGTAAATTACTCATCCTTTAACGAAAACTCTTCGGTGTATAAGCTCCAATTAAGTTTGGTGCGACAGGCTTGATAAAAGTCCACGTCCAAGGGATGGAGTAGGATTAGGGATTTGTCATGCTTGGTGATGAGCAGGGTTTGGTCGTTGTCTAGCGGTACGCTTGCTTCGCCGTCAGAGCTGACCATGGGCTGAGTGCGGTTGTCTTTGTGGATTTTGATGGTGATTTTGCTGGTGCCTGCGACCACGATGGGGCGACTAGACAGTGTGTGTGGGTGCATGGGAGCCAGACAAATGGCGTCTAGGCTTGGATGAATGATAGGGCCTCCTGCTGAGAGCGAATAGGCGGTAGAACCTGTTGGGGTTGCCACAATCAGCCCATCAGCATGCTGACGATAGACGTCAATGTCATCAATTTGCAGTTTAAAATCAATGGTATGCACCGATTTACCTGCGTGTAGCACCACGTCATTTAGGGCATAGCTTTCATGAAACACTTGCGTGTTGCCGTCATCATCTCGCCCGAGTACCTGCATTTTTAACAAAAAACGCTCATCGGTGTGATACTCACCAGCAAAGACTTCTGATAGCTCCGTCTCCAAACGCTCAGGGTTGATGTCCGCCAAGAATCCCAATCGTCCACGATTGACCCCGAGTACTGGCACGCCCGTCCCTGCCAATACAGAGCCTGCTTGTAGGATAGAGCCGTCGCCACCGACCACCATGACCAAATCACAATGCTCGCCCATGCGACCACGTGGCACGATTTTGATGGAGCTGTCATCTCTGTCAAAATCGATGTGTATGCCGTCAATGCTGGCGGTGCTGGTATCAATGGTAATCTCTAACCCCCACCCTGACAGCAGGTTAATGAGTTCATTTAATGTGGCGGTAATGCTTTTTTTGCCAGCACGCCCCATGAGTCCAATGCGTTTAAAATGGCTCTTTTGGATATTAAAAGATGTCGGTGAAATGGCGGTCTCGGTCATGACGGCTGATTGTCTTTAAAAAATAAAAAATATATGATAACCAAACTCCACCCAGACTACAAGTAAAAACCCATAAAGCTTGTAAATGATGCTACCATCCCCATTAATCAAAAAAATACCCATGTTGAGTTATCAAAACAGTAAAAATACTTGATTTTTAAAAGTAAATATAGTATAAAACACTAAACTGTTTTAATTCTCAATTTATCAATCTATTCTTAATTTTATATAAGGAAAATCATGGCAAACCCTATTATTAGTCGTACCGAACTGCTTGCAGGCGATGCACCAATGACCGTTAATGGCGTGGTCAAAAAGACCGCTCTACTGCTTGGCATCTCTGCTACCACAGGTTTTGGACTGTTCTTTTTTGCTCTGATGAGTGGTATATCATCAGGGGTGTTGGTTGGGCTGTTTATTGTGGCAATGCTTGCTACCATGGGCATTGGCTTGACGACTGCCTTTAAACCACACCTTGCCAAAACACTGTCAGTACCTTATGCTGCCCTAGAAGGGGTTGTCATTGGTGTGGCAAGTGCTTTTGCCTTTTATAAAGCCCCAAGCGTGCCACTGCTTGCCTTGTCAGCGACTTTTGTCAGTGCAGCGGTGATGCTAACCTTGTACAGTACTGGCATCATCAAAGTAACCGAAAAATTTCGCTCCATTGTCACATCGGCCGCCATCGCCATCTTTGTGGTGTACGCCATTCAGTGGGTGATGAGTTTGGTATTTGGCAGCTCTATCCCGCACTTGTTTGATGGTGGCATGATTGCCATTGGTTTTAGTGTTTTTACCACGCTTATTGCTTCTTTCTTTTTATTGCTTGATTTTAAAAATATCGAAGATGGTGTGATGTATGGCGTGAATAAAGAGTTTGAGTGGGTGTATGGCATTGGTGTATTGGCAACGCTGGTGTGGATGTACATTGAGTTCTTGCGTTTGATTGGTTATTTGCAAGAATAATCGCTCTACCAAAACAACAAAACGCTCTGATGTCAGGGCGTTTTTTGATGGGTGATTTAAAGGGGGTTTAATAAGCAATTTTAAACAAATGTTTGGCAAAGGTTCAACATGCCCCAATTATTTGCTATAATTTGCCAATTTTGATGAGCATGAGTTTATGGCGATGACTTCTCGTATGTTGATGATGGCGTTTTTGGTGGGCGTGACTTTGACCGCCTGCCAGTCATTACCGCCCACCGCCCATTTACCAGACAGTATCCAACTGACCGAACGGGTGCATTTGGCACATGAAGCGTTACTTGCCAAACGCATGAACAACCAAAGCGACCACAGCCAAGCCTATCTCAACCAGCGAGATGATGATAGGGCCACAGGTTTTTTGGGCAAAGAAATCAATCGAGCATTAGATGCCCCAACCACACAAGGCGAGTCGTCTTTGAGTACCATCATTGATGAGCAGACCGAATATCATCCCACGCTATCGGGATATTATCCCATTGCCACAGGTGCCAATGCTTTTGCGTCTCGCAGTATTCTCTCCGACATGGCAACCCACACCATCGATGTGCAGTATTATATCTGGCATGATGATGAAGCAGGGTTTTTGATGCTAAAAGATTTGTGGCAAGCGGCACACAGAGGGGTGCTTGTTCGCTTATTGCTTGATGATTTTAATGGCAGTCCCAGCCTTGATGAACGCCTTGCCTTGTTTGCCAAACACCCAAATATTGCTGTGCGAGTCATCAATCCCTTTACTTATCGCCATCATAAGTTCATAAATTATCTGACTTCGCCTGTACGTATCAATGTACGCATGCACAACAAAAGCATGACATTTGACAATCACATTAGTATCATCGGTGGGCGTAATATCGGTAACGAATACCTAAACAATCATCACAACAATCATTTTGCTGATTTGGATGTTTTGCTGATCGGTCAAGTGGTTGATGATATCACCAAAAGTTTTGATGAATATTGGCAATCACCCACTGCTTATGATATTGAAACGCTGGTATCAACAGACAAACAGAGGTCATCTTCGTCATCGATGACGCTATTTGATAAAGATAATGATTTAGATATTACAAAAGATGAGCGGGCTTTACGCACTTATCGTGGTGCTGTGGCAAGCAGTACCATTGGTGAGGATTTACTCAATAAGAACGTCCCATTTCGCTGGGTTGATATGAAGTTTTTGGCAGACGATGCGTTAAAACTTAGTCCCAAAACTAAAAATAAAAACGCCAAAGATGAATATTTGGTGAATAAATTACGCCATGAATTCGGTCGCCCCAAAGAACGTTTGAGCATCATTTCATCATATTTTGTCCCTACCAAAGACGGTGTGCATGCCTTAACTGCTCTTGCTAAGGATGGTGTGAGGGTGAGCATACTGACCAACTCATTTGATGCCACCGATGTCGGAGCAGTGCATGCAGGATATGGGCATTGGCGTTTTGCACTGTTATCGGCAGGCGTGAGAATTTATGAATTAAAATCAACCGCCAAAGGCATGAGTGAAGATGAAAATAAACTGTGGCGTACCAAACACATGACCAGCACCAGCTTGCATGCCAAAGCCTTTGCTGTGGATGATCATAAAGTGTTTATCGGTTCGTATAATATTGACCCACGTTCAGCGAACATTAATACCGAGCTTGGTGTGATGATTTATGATAAAAAATTGGCACATCAGCTTCACGATGCCCTAAATAACGCAGATGATCAAGAGAATCTGGCGATTTTGCATCAAGTCTATGAGGTGCGTTTGGTTGATGGGCGATTACAATGGCGAACCATCGAAGACGGCAAAGAGGTTATCTTTTATCAAGAACCAAAAATGAACATTCCTGAGCGTATGGGTGTGACCATCATGAGCTGGTTGCCGATTGATTGGCTTTTATAATGGATTGATTTTTGTCATGTTATAAACCCACAATTTTTTATTGATTTTTAGTTAAGTATCCATGTGTTTTATTAATTTTGGTAATAAATAATGGAAATTGTTGCTATTTTAATCAATTTTTAGTACATTATACAAAAATAATACACAAATATTTACAATGCCACAAGCTACCTTATCTTCTCATCATATCCGCCTGATTGCCACGGTCGCTTCGGTGACCATGTTGGCATTTTTTGATTATGCCTTGGTGTTTTATCTCAAAGAGGTGATTGCTGACAATTTCTTTGGTGGGCGTGAAGTGATGTGGTTGTATTCGATGCAGGCGGTAGGGCTATTTTTGGGGGCGTATATCGCTCACCCCATTGGTGGGTTTTTACTCGGGCAGTATGGCGACATGAATGGCAGGCGTGCGGTGCTGTTTTTAAGCTTGTTTGGGCTGACGGTGTTTACGCTGATTCTTGCTTTCTTGCCAACTTATCAGCATTTGGGAGTGCTGGCTTCGATTTTGTTCATACTGGCTCGCTTTGGGCAGGGGCTGGCTTATGGCGGTCAGATTCCATCTGCGTTAGTGCTGATTACTGAACAGCTACCCATGCGTCATGTGGGCTTTGGTTGTGGTATTGTGGTGGCAGGAGCCTTGGCCGGATTGCTATTTATTAAGTTTTTGGTTACTTACTTGGTGGGTAGTTTAAGTTATACTGACATGCTAAGCTATGGTTGGCGGATACCGTTTTTGGTGGGTGGGGTTTTATCGGCAGGATTGCTACTGTCCTTAAAGCTACTTAAAGAAACGCCCATTTCTACCCAAACCAAAGACCGTCATGACACCGAAGAACATACGCTCAGTGCCATGAGTTTTGATGGATTGACCAAAACTCAAATCCAAGATTTGGCAAATACCAACATTTTTAATGAAGACAAGCAGGTCGCCCAAAAGCACTCTTTTTTGCAAATCATCACCAAAAATCGCTTGTCCAGTCTCATCCCTGCCATATTGGTATCATGGATTGTTTTAAGCGTGTTTATCGTTATTGCCATGATAATGCCTGAGCTGTTAAACATTAATTTTAGCATTTCAGAGAGTAATCTGATTTTTGGGTCGGGTATTGCCACGTTATTTATGATGATTGGCTGTGTGTTTTATGGCTATTTGGCAGACAGGATGAATATCGGCAAAGTCATGATTTTTGGGGGGATTTTGCTAATTGTAAATACCTCACTATTTTTTGCTCAGCTTAGATATGGTGGCGAGTTGATATTATTGTGGTCGGCACTGCTTGGCTTTTCGGGGGGTATGATTGCCACGCTTCCTGCGGTCTTGGTGCGACTGTTCCCCAGTAAAATCCGCCTAACCAGCATTGCCTTGACCTATAACGTCACTTATGCATTGGTGGCAGGTGGTGTGCCATCACTACTGGCGTTTGCTACTTTTCATCTGCCCCTTGCTCCTGCCTTGTATCTGTTGTGGGTGGGACTTGTCACGATATTTTTAAGTTTTTACATCTACTATCTGCCTAGAAGTGAGCGAGACATCGCCAGATAATCATGTGCTAATCATGTGCTAATCATGTGCTAATCATGTGCTAATCATGTGGCTTTATCCATGACAAACCCCACAAACGCCCGCACAATGCTGGACGGATAACGGTGGGAAGCGTAGAGCATGGACACATCATAGCTTGGCAACACGACATTTGGCAAGACTTCTGTTAGCCCACAATCCCTAATCAGCCTATCTGCCGTATAGTCGGCAAGCTGACATACCGCCCGCCCATTTATCGCCATAAACTCCACCGCTGAGCTTTCATTACTGGCAAATATATAAGGTAAATGGTAGGTTTGTTTGTCAATTTTAAAAGACAAAACCGTCTCACCATTTCTTGCCCAACCTGCTAGGGGAAAATTTGCCAAATCCTGCATGGTGCTTGGCGTGCCATATCGGGCAAGTAAGTCGGGGCGAGCCACCCATTTTGAGCGGACGGACAGCACTTTTTTGGCGATAAACTGCTCACCATGTAGCTCCCCCATGCGAAACGCCACGTCAATACCGTCTGCGGTCATGTCTAGCACTCGGTCGGTCATGGTGCAATGGATTTGAATGTGGGGAAACTGTGCTTGAAATTCTCCCACCCACGCCAAAATCGGCTCGCACGCAGGCACGGCAGAAATCCGCAAAATCCCTTTTAAATTACCTTGCTCTTCAAACAACACCTGCTCGGCGTTGACAAGATTACCCATGGCAAGATGAGTTTGTTCATACAGGCGTTGCCCTGCCATGGTGGGCTTAACCCCTGATTTAAAGCGGTCAAATAATTGAATGTTTAAAGATTTTTCAAGCTCGCTAATCTGACGGCTAATGGTGGCAATCGGCACACCAAGTCGCTCGGACGTTTTGGATAAACTGCCGTCTTGGCAGACGCTGATAAATAGGCGTAGGGCGTTTAGGTTCATGGGGTTTCTCCCAAAATCTCTGTAATAAATTCAATAAAATTCAAGCACTTAATACCATTTATGCTGTTGCCGTCAAATTCATCAAGCGTTACCACATATTTGGGATAATTGTCGGCAATCTTTAATAAATTACCAAATTCTCGTTCGGCAGTTTTGTCGCTATCAATCATCAAAGCCACTTGCACATAAATGCGTTCGCCATTTTTATCCGCCACAAAATCAATCTCTTGGTTATTTAATCCGCCAATTTTAATGTCAAATCCTGCGATTTTTAAATGATGAAACACCATATTTTCCAAGATTTTGGCACGGTCAGAAATGCGATAGCCAATCAGGGCATTTCTGATTCCCAAATCTTCAAAATAATACTTTTCACCAATCTCAAAAATGCGTTTTCCTTCAATATCATAACGGTTTACTTTATGAATCAAAAAGGCATTACTTAGATATTCGGCATAGTTTTGTACTTGAATGTTGGATATATTGATTTTTTGCGATTTTAAAAAATCGCTGATTTTTTTGGTAGAAAATAAATTACCGATATTGTCCGCCAAAAATTGCGTTAATTGCTCCAAAAACAAGCCATTGCGAATGTTGTAGCGATTAACAATATCACGCACAACAATGGTGGAATAAATGTTTTTCAAATATTCAAAAATAACATCATCTTGCAAAGGCAATTCTTTTAAAAATGGCAACCCACCATATTTAAAATACAAATTCAAAGATTTGGGATTGTTGTCTAATTGCATGAATTCCAAAAATTCAAAATAAGACAAGGCATAAACTTGAATTTCTATTGCCCGTCCGCTCAATGTGCCTGCAATATCGGTTGATGGTAATTGGGCATTTAACCCTGTGCAATACAAATCCAAATCATCATCTAATAATAATGAACGAAGTGCCTGCTCAAAATTGGTAATCTCTTGAATTTCATCAATAAAAATATGATTTTTGACCCCTGCTTTTTTATTGGCAAGGACAAAATCCGCCAAATCTTGGGCGGTTTTGATGTGGCTAAATTGCAAATCTTCTTTGTTGATATAAATGATGTGGGCGGTGCTGTCAGATTGTTTGATTTTTTCAATAAGTTGAAATAATAGATAACTTTTACCAACACGGCGTTGCCCTGTGATGACCTTGATGAGTTTTTTGCCCATAAAGGGCATGATTTTGTCCAAATATTGCTTGCGAAAAATAAGATTTTGCATATTTTTTAATCAATTTTTTAAAAGTATAATAAAAATTATAGCATAATTTTAAAAAATTTTATACCATACTTAAAACTTTTATAAAAAATAGCACTTATTAAAAGCATAAAAAATCACCTTTTCAAAAATAAAAACCAACTTCTCAAAAACAGCCATTCCAAACCAAAATTAAAACCTTTACAATACCCCCCACATTTACCAAACAGAGAAAACCCATGCAAAACCGCATCACTCAAATCCTAAACATCAAACACCCCATTGTCCAAGCCCCGATGAGCTGGCTGACGGACGCTCATCTGGTGGCAAGCGTTGCCGAAGCAGGCGGGCTTGGCTTTTTGGCACCGCACGCAGGGCAGACGACCGACCCCACGTCCAACGAAGAAGTGCTTGACCGTATGCGTAACGAGATTCGTAAAGTCAAAGCCTTGACCGATAAGCCGTTTGGCGTGCCGTTTATCCTGTCGTATAACCTTGCCATGATTCCGCTTATGGTGGATTTGTTCATTGAAGAACGTGTGCCTGTGGTGCTGGATAATGGCTTGCTTGACCCCAAATTTATGCCAAATTCAAACAAGCAGGTGTCAAAATCATCTGCCGTCTGCCCAATCCCAACCTAGCGGACGCTCTAAAAGCCCAAGAGCTTGGGGCGGATATTTTGGTGCTGACAGGCTTTGATGAAGGCGGTACGTTGCCGATGAAAGAGATTGGTAGCTTTAATGTCTTGTCCGAATTTGTCGGCAAAGTGGATTTACCCATTATGCTTGCTGGTGGTATCGCCGACAAAAAAGCGGTTCAGGCAGCCTTAACTTTGGGGGCAGAAGGCGTGTGGATTGGCACGGCATTTATTGCCACCAAAGAATGCCGAGCAAGCGAAAAAGTCAAGCAGTGGATTGTGGATTCTACCGCCAACGATTTGCTACTGTTCCGCACCGAGCCGTATTATTACCGTTCATTGCCAACCGAACTTGCCAAACAATGCTTTCAAATGAGCGAAAGTGGAGCGAGCCGAGCCGACATCGCCAAAGTGATGAACGCAGGTACGGGCATGAGACGGGGAATGCTAGAAGGTAATTTTGAAAATGGCTATGTGTCGGTGGGTAATGGAATTTCTGCCATTGACCGCATCAAAAGCGTGCAAGAATTGATTGATGAATTGATGGGTTAATTTAAAAATAAAATGCAGGGCGACTATTTTCTCTGCATTTTTTAAATCACAATTCCTGTACCGTTGTTGGCATATTTTCTAGCATTTCGGTGGTGAGTTTTTGCATAAGTGGTGTTTGGCTAAATTCCGACACCGCTTTTTTATTGTCATCGCTTAGCGTGTCAAAAACATGGGGCAGGCGAATGCCAATCCAAATCAGCGAACAAAGGAGTAGCTTATCGCCCCATTCATCACTATCTGCCGAAAGCGTAGGCAAGGTAGGCAAGGTGCTGGTCAAAATATCGGTAGAACGTGCCACAAAAGGGTGGGGCGTGCCTGTGCCAAACCGCTCGGTAGAATAGGCTCGCACGCCTTGTGCGGTAATGCCTAACGCCTTGGCAATGCGTGGCAAGTTGTAGGCGGAGTTGTCCGTGTACACATCGGGGGCGAGTGCCTGAATGATGAGCGGTGTCTCGGTGATGACATCGCCATTTTGCCACGCCAACGCAGGGACTTGGCTAAATGAATTGACGGCGACAAGCTCGCTTGGGTTCTCCCACGGCACAACAAACCGCAGGGCAAGCTCAATGTTTTTGGTGTATGCAATCATAAGAAGCATACGAGTATAAGGCGATGTGGTGCTGATGTATAGGGTTTGCATAGGTATCCTTTTTTGGTGGGGTGGGTTTAGTATAGCATGGTTTTGGCAAATAAATCATTGAATTATCGCCAAGTCCGCTTTATAATGCGTTTAAACCCTTAAACCAAAAACAACACCCATGACCCAATCAAATACTAAGCCGACCCCCAAACCAAGCCCCGACCATGCCATGTCCGTCATGAAAGATTGCATTCCCATTTTTACCGTTTTAGCGGACGAAAATCGCCATTTGATTTTAAAACTGCTACTGGATAATGGCAAAATGAACGTCAATCAGCTCACCGATAACCTGCACCTATCTCGCCCTGCGGTGTCTCATCACTTAAAAATTATGCTTTCTGCCAATGCCGTGAGCGTGGAGCAAATCGGCAAAGAGCGGTTTTATGGTTTGGCGATGAAAGATGAGATTGAACGGCTGGGGGAGTTGGTGGAGCTAATGAGAGTGTATTGTCCGAGTGGGCAGGGCGGATAAAAATAGAAAGTAATTGTCATTGAGATAACAGGGCGACAGGTAATGCTTCAATCTAATGATTACCCTTTCTAAACTGTTAAAAGAATTTTTTTGAGAAAAAGAATAAATTATGTTAGACTTATAGGTTTTTTATGGGCAATTTAAAATGAAAGAATTTTCTATTTTTGAAGCGTTTATGTTGCTTTATCTTAAAGTGTTGGAGAATAACGCTGAACTTTTAGATGATTTAGGTAAGGTAATTTTTCATCTTGATGAAGCAAATTCGGATAAAGAAGCCAAAGCTATTATTAAGAAGTTTATGCTGAAAAATCCAACTCTGTTAAACGGCTTGGATTTAGAGATTCACCAAGAAATTGGCAATTTAGGATTTGCATTATCAGCCATTAAAGATATTCAAGTAAAGCAGGTTTATTTGCCAGAAGAGTTAACTGAACGATTAAAGGATTTGATAAAATCTACAAAATAAAATTCAGTTTATACCAATCCGGATATCTTGGTAGAGTTATCCAATGGGCGGAAGACTAAATTTTTTAGTGTAGAACTAAAATCTACCAAGAAAAATGAAATCCCAGGGTCAAGTGTTCAGCAAATTAACCCTTATGAATGGGTAATTTTTATTAAATCTCTTTCCAAACTAAAAATAAACCCTTGTAAGTATTAGGGTTGAAGTTTTTAAAAATCTACAAAAATCAGGGTTTGGAAAGAAGTCTATTAAACAAGGCAATCCTATTGAAATTGCCACAGAATTATATTTAAATAGTATTACCGAAAAAATGCAATTTCCAGACAGAAGCCCAAGACCGCAAGTTGCATTCAATACTTTGAAAAATTGGAACAAAGAGAATTTTATCCGTGAAAACAACTCGCTTATTTTTAAAGTTACACAATCTGAATGGGATAATAAAAATAAGCTGATTGTTAATTGGAAATTGGTGCTTGTTGAGCAATGGTTAAAGATAATTTTGGATGAAAATTTGGCTTTAAACAATCGCTCTCCTTGGTTTAATGAAGCCCTGATTATGTATGCTGATAAACTATTGGCTTATTATGAAATATTATCAGAAAATGATAAGGAAAAATTTCGTGATAAGTTAAAATCTTTACTCAAAAATTGACTGATATAATGCCCTTGCAATATGCCATGCCATAATTGGTGGAACAGCATTACCTACTTGAACATAGCTTGACGATGTTGAAGTTGGAAACCTAAAATCATCAGGAAAAGATTGCAATCTTGCACATTCTCTAACAGTCAATCTACGCCAATACTGCATATCATCTGGGTTTTGTTCATTGGTTGAGCGATAGTGAGCTTCAATATTGCCGTGATGTTCTGCTCTAATCGTAGGTGCTGGTTTGTCTGCACTAATCTTACAATTCCCTTGTAGTTTTTTATTGGGGTAAAACTTTGCTTTTGAGTAATGATTTTTTGAATGACTATCAATATTTTTATCATCTAATAGTCCCCATAAATCATCTATTGCTTGTTTTGAGGTAAGAATCGGTTCTTGATTGTCTGACAATTCGCCAAACAAGGGTTTTGGATAGTGCATTTTTTTGTCAATATCTTTACGAATGCCAATAATAATAACCCTTACTCTGTTTTGAGCAACCCCATAATGACTGGCATTTAATACTTGGTAAACAACATTATAGCCACTATCTGAAAAATCTTTAATAATAGTATCCAAAGCGGAAGTATCATTTTTATTCGAACCTTTGGCTTTTCTAATACCATCAACATTTTCAGCAACAAAGGCTTTTGGATTGGCTATTTGTATTACTCGCTTCATTTGCAAATATAGTTTTCCGCGCGCGCTATCCAAACCTTTTCTTTTTCCTGCTAAACTAAAGTCTTGGCAAGGAAATCCGCCAATTACAATATCTGCTTTTGGTATATCATTATCTTTAATGGTGGATATGTCTTGACAAATGATATTGTGATTAAAATTATGTTGATAGGTTTGACAGGCTTTATCAAAAATATCATTGGCAAAGATAATCTAGAAAGGTTGTTTTGGGTAAAAATTACCAAGACTTTTAAAATTTCCAACAAAACCTAAATCCATACCGCCACAACCTGAAAACAAGGAAATGACTTTTAGGGAATCCTTATGTGTTGTTTGGGATTGGTGCAGGGCATCTATTGTATCAATAAATAAGGACATTCTATGTCTCCTTATCAATGGTAATGACGTCTTGAATTGAGCAATCAAGAGCAATGCAAATTTTTTCTAAGCTTTCCAAGGATACAGGTTCATTTTTACCCATGCGAGCCAGAACATTACTGCTGATGTCTGCAAGGTCGATAAGATCGGTGCGCTTTAAATCTTTATCAATCAAAAGCTTCCAAAGATTGTTGTAATTTGGTGGCATAATATAACTTATAATCAAATAAAAATCATTATATCATTATTTTTTATCACTATCAAGCAAATAATTAATAAGACAATAAAATTATCTTTTTGTTCCAAATATCTCGTAATTTTATTTGTAAAGCTGTTTGATTTTCAAGCTTTGATAGATATATTGACGGCTAGTCCAACCTAAAAACCCCCTTGACTTCCCCCACATTCCCCCTTATAATACGTTTAAATTTTTAAACATATAAACACAAGGTAATCACCATGCTTTTTAAGCCCTTTGCTTTCCCCAACAGCACGACCGCCAAAAACCGCTTTTTTAAATCCGCCATGGAAGAACAGCTCGCCCACGACAGCAAGCCAACCGACACGCTTGTCCGCCTATATGACACTTGGGCGAAGGGCGGGGCGGGCGTACTTGTTACGGGCAATGTCATGGTCAATAAGCAGGGCAAAGGCTCGGTCAATGACGTGGTGGCGGACGATGAGAGTAGTTTGCCCATGCTCAAAAAGTGGGCAAATGCTGGCAAACAAAACGACACGCTCATCATCATGCAAATCAACCACGCAGGCAAACAGTCGCCCAAAGCGGTCAATGCCACGCCTGTCGCCCCAAGTGCTGTACCGCTTGTCGGCATGGACGGCTTTATTAATCCGCCACGCCAATTGCAAAATTCTGAAATTCATGAGTTAATTCAAGCATTTATCAATACCGCCAAACTTGCCGAACAGGCAGGGTTTCATGGCGTGCAGATTCATTCGGCTCATGGCTATCTCATCAGCCAATTTTTATCGCCACACCACAACCGCCGTGATGATGAATGGGGCGGAAGTCTTGCCAACCGTATGAATTTTTTATTAAAAATTTATAAAGGCATTCGGGCGAATGTGGGGGCGGATTTTTTGGTGGGGGTTAAATTAAATTCGGCTGATTTTCAAAAGGGCGGATTTGATGAAAGCGAGAGTGTTCAAGTGGTGCAAGCCTTGTCCGAGCTGGGCATTGATTTTATTGAAATCTCTGGCGGTAATTATGAAAGCCCGCAAATGCTGACGGCAAAACCAAGCACGAAGGAGCGTGAAGCCTTTTTCTTGGACTATGCCGAAAAGGCTCGCAAGGTCTGCTCTGTGCCACTTATCATCACAGGCGGATTTCGCTCTGAGCAGGCGATGAATGACGCACTGTTAAGCGGACATTTGGATATGGTGGGCGTGGCTCGTCCCTTTGCCCTTGTGCCTGATTTGCCCAATCAAATCCAAAACGGCACTTATAAGACGGTGCAAACCGAGCGGATTAAAACGGGCGTTAAACCGCTTGATGACAAAATCGGCTCGGTGCTAGAAATGGACTGGTATATGAGCCAGATGGCACTTATCGGACAAGGCAAATCGCCTAATCCGAAACTGTCGGCATGGCGTGTACTTGCCAAGACCATTTGGGAGAATGGCAAGGCGGGGCTGAGTACGGGGAGAAGTTAGGAAAAATGAGTCCGTTTTGGGGTGATTTAATATTACTGAACGCTCAGCTCATATCTATCATCATCTATCCCTACCATCAAGCCATCGCCACGTTCTAGTTTTCCCACACCCTTTGGCGAGCCAGTCATGATGATGTCGCCTGCTTGTATGCCGTACAGATTATCCAAATAATCCACCAAATACTCAAACGAATACATCATCTTTTCGGTGCTGTCGTCTTGGCGAATCTCGCCATTGATGGCTAAGGATAAATGATACTGTTTTTGGATAAAGGGTTTAAATTCTCCAAGCCAGCACGCCCCTTTAAAGCCTTTGGCTTTGAGCCACGGCAAGCCCTTGGTTTTGCAGATGCTCTGTACGTCTCTGGCGGTCAAATCAAGCCCTACCGTGTAGGCGATGATTTGTTTATTTTCGCCGATGAGTAGCACAAGTTCGGTCTCGTGATGGACATTGTCCGAAAAATCGGGCAGAGTGAGCGTATCGCCTGTTATGATACTGCTGTTGGGCTTTAAAAACACCAATGGTTCGGCAGGGATTTCGTTGTTAAGCTCATGGATATGCTCCACATAGCTACGTCCGACACAGTAGATGGTGTTGATGGGGTGGGGTTGCTCGTTGATAAAGACAGTAGTCATGAAAAATTCCAAAAAGTGGGGCAAAAGTAGTAAAACGTAGCCGACGGGGCTAGGAGCTTAGGCTTGTGATGACAAATGCCCCACTATCAAACTTGCCAAATACGGCTGATAATACACCGGCAGGTCGTGTGCCATGCCGTCCACCGCCGCGAATCGGCTGTTTGGGATGATTTTGGCGATGTGTTTGCCGTGACTTTGGTGCAGTAGCCCGTCTTTGTTGCCGTGAATGACGAGTGTGGGGGCGGTCACTTGACGAGTATACTGGAAAATTGAACCCGTGGCAAGGATGGCGTTCATCTGCTGTGCCATGCCAAGCGGATGATGACAGCGATGGTAGCGGATTGACGCGATGTGGCGAGTGCCTTTGATGTCTAAGTGACCAGGGGAGCCGACCGCTGTCATGAACCACACCGCATGGCGAAGCATGTCCCGTTCGCTGTTGCTTTGGGCTTTTTTAAAAAAGGTGGAGAATTCTTTGGGTTTGGGTGGCACCAAAAAGGGGTGGTTGGTGCTACTAAACAGCAGGGCGAGCCTGTCGGCATAATGGGGATATTTGGCACAGACGATTTGGGCAATCATACCGCCCATGCTTGCCCCGACCAGATGTGTTTTGCCTAAATTCATCGCCCCAATCAGTCCTGCGACATCGTCCGCCATGTCGGGCAGGGTGTAGGCGACTTTTTCACGGGCGTTGGATAAGCCAATTTGGTTTTTGGCAATCATTTTTAGGATGTTGGTGTGGGGCAGTTTGGTTAGGTGCTTGATTTTGGTGGAAAGACCCGTATCACGATTGTCAAAGCGGATGACAAAAAACCCTGCGTCCATAAATCTTTTTAAAAAAGTATCTGACCAAAACAGCATTTGTGAGCCAAAGCCTGTGATGAACAGCAAAGGCGGATGGTTAGGATTGCCCCCTGCTTCGACACACAGCGTAATGCCACGCCCAACATCGACCATGCTTTGATAAAAATGGGGCGACAGGTCAGACGCTTGCCAGTCTTGATTGAACTTATCCCAGCTTGGCGGTGGTGTGTGGGCGATGGGCGGTGGCAAATGGGTCATGAATGATTAAATCTCAACCATTTCAAAGTCTTCTTTGCTCACGCCACAGTCGGGGCATGTCCAGTCATTCGGGATGTCTTCCCAGCGTGTGCCAGCGGGCAGGCCTTCTTCGGGACAGCCTAGGGCTTCATCATAAATCCAACCGCAGACGATACATTGATATTTTTTCATGGCGACAGCTTCATTGATAAATGGGCGTACAGTTTACACTCATACGCCCATTTTGTAAAGCCTTTTTTGATTTAAAAAATCAATCGTATTAGGGCGTGTTGAACCTTTATAACACAATTTAATATTTAGAAATTTTATAGAAATAAAATAGTGTTTTTGCATGAAAAATGGCTAAATCTTGTTTTTCTTCGTCAAAAGCTTGTTTGATAGAATGACTATCAAACTTCACTTTTTCCTTGAAAAACGTGCGATTTTCCTCATTTTTCATTGCAAATACAAAAGTTCAACACGCCCTAGTTTTTCAATAAACTTCCTGTAAAACTGGTTTTCCGTTCGCCCTGAGCCTGTCGAAGGGTGAAAGAAAACCTTTTCATGGTTCGACAAGCTCACCACGAACGGTTTTCTTTATTTGGGGTTTTACAGGAAGTCTAATTATTTTCAAATAACTGCTTGTGTAAATCCGCCCGAGCCTTGATAAAGCCGTCAATGCCTTTTAAAAGCAGTTCATTGACAGGAGCGTTGTCTTGTAGGTTTTTAAAGCCCTGTTCATCAAGGGGGGTGGGACGTTCTAGGGTAGTATCGCTTGGGTTTAATTGACGGATAACGTCCGTATCCATGCTGGCAAGTTCATCAAGCAAGGCAGGTGAGATGGTGAGTAAGTCGCACCCTGCTAGGGCAAGAATTTGGGCGGTGGAGCGAAAACTTGCCCCCATGATTTCGGTGGGGTAGCCGTGTGATTTATAAAACTCATAAATATTTTTGACCGAATTTACGCCCAAATCATCATTTATATCAATGCTTTGGCGGTTTTCATGTGCCTTTTGCCAGTCGGTCAGTCGTCCCACAAATGGCGAGATGAGTTGTACGCCAGCATCCGCACATGCACGGGCTTGGGTGTCGGTAAAGAGCAAAGTCAAGTTGCAGTGAATGCCTTGTTTTTCTAGGATTTCGGCGGATTTGATGCCTTGCCATGTGGATGCGATTTTGATGAGAATGCGACTGGTGTCCACGCCCAGTTTGTCGTAGAATTCGATGAATGCTAGGGCATTTTGCACGGTTTTGTCGGTGTCAAATGAATGGCGTGCGTCCACTTCGGTGGAGACCCGTCCGTCGATGTGCGAGAGTATCAGCTTGCCAAGCTCGGCAGTGAGACGGTCGATGGTGTCATCATCAGACAGCCCTAAGCCTTTGATTTGGCGGATAAGCTCGTCATGCTCGCCTGAGAGTAAGGTGGAGGTGACTAGGCTTGGGTTGGTGGTGGCGTCCCGTGGACGCAAGCGAGCGATGGCGGATAAGTCGCCTGTGTCGGCAACGATGGTGGTGTGCTTAGCGAGAGCGGTTAGGGTGTTCATGGGTATCCTTGATGATAAAAGTGCTTTAACATACCATAAATACGGACGTTTGGCAAAATATTTGTTGGGAAAAGTTGGGGTTTGTGCTGATTGGTTTTTAAAAAGATGATGGTGGTCTAAATGGATGTTTGATGGATATAAAAGCGGATATTTCCTATAATTGATAATAGCTTGGCGATATTAGTTTTATTTATGATTATGATTGATATTTTTGATATATAATAATAGGGCGTGCCTGCCCTTTATAACACTATTTATAATATAAAAATATTTTAGAAAAAATCAATCGTTTTTCCATGAAAAATGGCTATCCAACCACTTAATTTTTAAAAGGTTAAGCAAAGTCTGGAATTTATGTCATTTTAAGTGGTCGGATTGTTTTTTATAATAGACTTCTTTCCAAACCCTGATTTTTATGGATTTTTAAAAACTTCAACCCCAATACTTATAAGGGTTTATTTTTAGTTTGGAAAGAGATTTNNTCACAGCCTTTGTTTTTTTCCTTGAAAAACGTGCGATTCCCCTTGCTTTTTAAACAGGTATTTTCCATTGCAAATATCAAAGGCAGGCACGCCCTAGTAAAATTCAAATTTGTTAGCTGGATATTAACTCATCCCCAACCCCTATAACGGATTGGGCATAACAATCTCACCGCCATCCTCTCGGCTAATAAGACGCCAATTGCCCGCAAAGGTTAATCTTTTTTTGCCACTTTCAAGATACAGATACACTCCTTTTTCTGGAAAGGGCATGCCTTGTTGTAGATACATGCTTTGCCATTCGCCATCACCAAAAACAAAGCCGACGGGTTGCCACATCCCACTGTGTGGCACAATGTGATAAGGACGATTGCTAAATGCTTGCCCAAAGATGGGCACCAAATTTGGCTTATTGCCCTTGGGGTTTAACACCCCTTCTTCAAAGTTGTCATTATCCCAACGCCTTAACCAATAATACGCATTAATCCAAAAAAAAGCACCACTGCCATATTGTGTATGGGGTGTTTGAATGGGGCGTGTTAAATGGGCTGCCACGACATAAGCAAGAGGTAGGGGCTGATGTTTGTTGGCAACTCTAGGCAAGCTGCCAGCTTGGATGACCATGGTTTGTCCCGCCATCCTTACATCAACCTGTGGGTAGGCTTTAAACGTTTGGGCATAATAAGGCTGTTCTAGTACTTTGTCCACAAAGGGCTGTCCGGTAAAGCTAAGCCAGCTGATGCTGCGAATGCCACGATACCAATCACTGGTTGAAAATGCTGAACCATCTGCGGTAATGCCCCAATACTCTCTGGCAACATCCGCCTCATAATATTCATAAGGGTGTCTGTCGTAGGGCAACTGTGTACTAAGTCCTGCATAGCCGTGAAATATCTCGCCATCATAAGTGCTAAGCACATCATCCACCCAACCCAAAATCTCGGCTCTGCCCTCTGCGGTATAAAGCAAGCTGACAGGCAGATTAATGTTTAAATAGCTAAAAAAATGGTCTGCCAGTGTCCCAATAAAATAGTCTTCGGCAAACTCGCCTGAGGTATTGGAAGTGAGGTGCCACTCGATGGCTTCTCTATAATTTTCAAACGCCAAAAATTTAGCCTTAGTACTCTCAAAACTTTTATCAGTTAATTTCACAAAACCTCTTGAGCCTTTTTTAAAATGAGCTTTCATCGGATAGCGACTTTAAACCGTTCTAATAGGTTAATTGTTTTTAATTTTTTTTCTGGGCTATTATCATTTTTAAAATAAACCAAAATGATAAATGACAGTTTGGCATAAATATCGCCTGTCTGTTTTTGCCATAAAATCTTATCTTCTGCCTTTTTTAGCTCCTCTATAATCGCCTCATCGGTGGGTGGGGTGTATTCAATATTGTTCATAAAAAAGCTCCTTGTATTGCTCATATTATTGCCTTTGTTAAGTATAAAACCAATGATGTATGCCGCATCGGTGTTCATGTGATAAAAGATAAGTTTGCCTTACATAGTGTTGCCTGCTTATTATAGCCTAAAAAAGAAATTTGTCTTGGTTGTTTATCTACAAGACCAAACAACTCATCACATCACCCCAAAAAGAAAACAAAAACTTATTGATGGTTTCTTGCAAGATTATACTTAACTTGATTTTAAGAAAAATCCCCGCATTGCTCTGTATTGTTTCTCTTGTCTGTCAGCAGGAAAAATGTCTATTAGAGAGCAATGTGGGAATTTTAGCAAGGATTTTGCCTATTATGCCTTTTTTTGACATGATTTACATTGTAATGAATGTTAAAAGTTAGTTTAATTTACGATAGTGTCGTAAATTAAACTAACTATCACGTCAAATCTTCAATTTTAAAAAACTTCAGATGAGGATTTGTCTACTTCAAACATCACCTCTTTGGTTTTTTCATTAAACTCTACGCCAATTTTATGAATAATCTTGTCTTTGCTACGGTATTTATCGGCATACTGTTTGGTGTGGATTTGGTTTAGGGCAACCCCTGTGGGCTGATTTGTTTTTTTGGAGATGACTTTAAATTCAAATACATAGACGTGGTTGCCGATGAGCAGTGCCATATGCACACTACCTTGGCTTGTGCTGTCCTCAGCAATGGTAGTAAAGCCCAAGCTGGCAAATAACGCATAAAATACACTTGCCCAATAGCCCTCATAGTGAGCGATGTTGTTATTGGTGTGCCAATTGTAGGGAATGCTAGCAAAGAAGGCTTTGATACCACTTAATAACCCGTCTATGTCGTGGGTCAATAGGCTGTCATACAAAGCAGATTGATTACGCAAGGTATTGACTTTCTTGCCCAGATAGCTGTTTAACATCATTTGATTCAAACTGCTTTGCACTTCCATGTTAGGGAATTTTAGGGTATAGGTTTCCCCAGCGAAGCCGTAATTTACTTCATCAATGGTCAAATATCCTGTTTGAAACATCAGAGCAATGGGGCTGATGTCCCCCACCTCAAAACTTGACAGCAGATGGTTGTTGGCAAGCTCATTGCTAAGACTGGCAAGGTCTACTTGTTCGTTGATGAGCTTGTCAATCAAAAACGTGGTGTTACCTGTCTCTATCCAGTATGGCTTAAAGGCTTTTTTATTGCTGTTTAAGAATAATAACACATCAAAGGGGTTATACACACTCTCCCCTGTCCAGTTGTAGCCGTTATACCAACGTTTTAGTTCGGCCAAGTCCACTCCACAAAGCTCGGGAGCAAACACGCTTTCAAGCTCCGCTTGGGTGTAACCACAAAGCTCTGAGAACTGCTCATCAAGGGTAATGTCCAAAAGATTGTTCAATCCCGAAAATAGATTGATTTTACTAAACTTAGACACCCCTGTAAGCATGGCAAAACGGATGTGTTTGTCACTGTCTTTAATGACGGCATAAAACTCTTTCATCTGGTCACGGATGACGATCGCCTTATCGGGATACATTAAATTATCCAAAATAGGCTTGTCATATTCATCGACCAGTACAACCACTTTTTGTCCCGTGCTGATATGACAATGTCTGATAATACGTCCAAACCGCCCTGCAATGGTCAGCTCTTGGTCGGTATTAGTCATGTTATACTGCTCTTCTAGGGTAAGCAATTTCTCATTAAATCTCTTTCCAAACTAAAAATAAACCCTTATAAGTATTGGGGTTGAAGTTTTTAAAAATCCATAAAAATCAGGGTTTGGAAAGAAGTCTATTAAAGATGCGTTGCAGATACTGCTCATCAAAACTGACATTGCCGCCAAAGCTAATACGGATAACAGGGTGTTTGACTGTCCAATCCCAGTGATTCTCAGCATACAGACCTATAAACAAATCTTTATTGGCACAAAACAACTCAGCAACAGTATCAAGTGTCAGGCTCTTACCAAAACGCCGTGGGCGAGACAAAAAGATGTAATCACTCTTGCCAATCATCTCAATGATTTTTGGGGTTTTATCAACATAGTAACACTCGTCATTTTGTCTAAGCTTTGAGAGCGTTTGTATGCCGATGGGGGAGTTGTTTTTTTGTGGAGTTCATGGAGTGCGTTCTGCTTTTTTCTTAAAAATCCAACCTGCTTAGATTGTTTTTGTGGATATACTGTTTTGTTTAATTGTAAATTAAGCTGGGCTTGTTGTCATAGTAGCTAATGAGATTTTTGTCATTCATCAAGTTTGATGATGTGTCATAAACCGTATTACATTCTAATGATTTTATGATGAAAAAGCAATGTATTACTTCAGTCCTAACCTAAAATGGTAACTTGTTGATTGTTGGATGATTATTTTTTGGGTTATAGGGATGAATTGTAATTACCTCCTGACAAATCAATTGTTTATATTAAGCTAAGAATGGGGTGCGGCATTGATTTTGTTAATACGATGCAAAAAATCAAACAAAAACCCAAAAGTGGCTCAGTGACAGAATGAGCGAAGGTAGTATGGATAAGATGTGAGTGTTTAAAGGATTGTAAAAAACCAAAACCCACCAATGCTACAACATTCATCCTTTATCCAACATCAAAACCCATCTTCTAAAACCAATCTTCCAACAAAAAGAACGGCTTTTCATAACGCTTGGCTTCTTTGGGGGTGCATGGCTTGGGAGCTAGGCGGTTTTTGATGGCAGGATTTTTGGCAAAGCTAATGTCATCGCACATTGCTCTGTCATAATAAGGGTGGATGGGCAGGTGCTTTTGTCGTAGGTTGGGCGTGTGTTCGGGAGTGTTGGGGTTAAGGTTCGGGTTTAGGGTGACGGGCAGGGGGCTGTCCACCCACTGGATGTGTTGGCAGGCACTGAGCATGCCACAAAGTAGCACTAAGCCAAAACGCACGAGCAGATGAGTCGTGCGTTTTTTTGGGGTGATTGATAAGGGTGTGTTGAACATTGATAACATTCTTATAAAATTTGACAAATTCAACCAATTTTTGCATGAAAAATGGCTATCCGACCACTTAATTAAATCTCTTTCCAAACTAAAAATAAACCCTTATAAGTATTGGGGTTGAGGTTTTTAAAAATCCACAAAAATCGGGGTTTGGAAAGAAGTCTATTACCCAAGATGATGTTATTCAGTCCAAAATTGCCAGTGATTTTTTGGAAAG
>NZ_MXAN01000002.1 GCF_002027545.1 Moraxella lacunata | reverse complement strand
CTTTTGGGGTGCGGTTCAGTCTGTGGGACTATCTTTTTCTCCTAAGGGTCGGCATCTTCTCGGCTTAGATGTCAGTACCACTTCCGTTAAACTTGTTGAACTAACAAAGCAACAAGGAAGACTTCATTTGAAGTCTTATGGCGTTGAGCCATTAGAGCCGGGCTGGGTTGTTGATAAAAATATTGTCAATAGCGAAGAAGTGGGTGAGGCCATCGCTCGTTTGGTGCGTCGCTCTGGTGCTGATGCCAAAGATGCAGCAACGGCGGTATCAGGCTCAGCGGTCATCACCAAGGTTATTGACATGGAAGCAAACATGTCTGATGCTGACCGTGAGGCACAAATCAAGCTAGATGCTGAGCAGTATATTCCATATCCACTAGCAGAGGTGAATATGGATTTTGAGGTGCTAGGGCCTTCGGCGACCGACCCGAATTTGGTTCGGGTATTGCTTGCTGCTTCTCGTTCTGAGAATGTAGAACAACGTGTTGAAACGCTTTTGATGGGTGGATTGACAACCAAGGTGATGGACATTGAGTCTCATGCCATTGAGCGTGTCTTTGGTCTGATGGTGGATAATCTACCTAATGAACCACAGGTGGTGGCACTCATTGACCTAGGACATAAGCAGTCTACGCTATATATCGCCAAAGATGGAGAATTCATCTATAACCGTGAACAAAGTTTTGGCGGGGTTCAGCTGACCGAAGAGATTCAAGCACGTTATAGCATTCCTTATCATGATGCTACCATCGGTAAGCATGAACATACTTTGCCTACTGATTATCATGAGGGTGTGCTGATGCCTTTTATGGAAAATATCGTCCAACAAATCAGCCGTTCATTGCAATTTTATTTCTCATCTAGCGAATACAACAATGTTGATCACATCATTTTGTGTGGTGGTACTTCGGCATTGCCAGGATTGGCACAGATGGTGCAACAACGTGTTGGGGGCATGGTGTCGGTGGCAAATCCTTTTGAGGGCATGTCCATTGACTCACGCATTGATACCGTTATGCTCCAAAAAGATGCACCAAGCCTGATGGCAGCGTGTGGATTGGCTTTAAGGGGGTTTGACTGATGGCACGCATTAACTTATTACCATGGCGTAAAGAACAGCGTGAGCGTAGAAATAAAGAGTTTAATCTTCTAGCTACTGCCACCGCTGGACTTGCCATTTTAGCGACGATTTTGGTTTTGTCTATTTTAAATAGAGATTTAACCAATCAACAAAATGCCAATAAACGCATTGAAGATGCCAATGCTCAGCTTGATGTCGCCCTAAAATCGATTGAAGATTTGGAAGCTCAACGCGAGCAGATGCTATCTCAGATGAAAGTCATTCAAGATTTGCAGGGTCGCCGTTCGGTTCCCGTGCGTGTGTGGGACAACATTGCCCGAGCCATCCCAAGAGATACCATGTATTTAAATAACATTAAGCGTGAAGGTGATGTTATTAGATTGACAGGTTTTGCTGCCAACCCCAACGTTGTGGCAAACCTAGTGCGTAATCTAAATGCCAGTGAGTGGTTAGATGGTTCGGCGGTAGTGAGTATTAAGAGTAAAATTGAAGCTTATCAAAATACACCCTCTCAACAGGTGGCCAGTGTGGGCGTGCGTTCCATCTACCCTGAGGACAGTTATGTAGAATTTGTGGTAACTACTAATATTCATTACCAAGACACCAAAGATGAATCTGATGATGCAACTGATGAAAACGTTACTCTGCCCCCCACTATTGTGGACGGTGAAGGCATGAGCAATCAAGAATTGCCCGAAGTACCAACCATTGGTATTGATAACGCCCCAGGTCAAACACCTTCAACCACAAGCGAGACAGCACCCACCCTTGAACCTGCTGATAGTGCGACAGGGACAGACACAGCTGATACGCCTAACACCCAAAATGTACAACCTGCACCTACAGATGGTAGTACCCAAGTAGGAGGTCAATCATGAAATCACCTTTTAAAAAATCCAAACCAGCAACCGATGCGACCGCTACCCCAGAAGAGAGTACCAACAAAAAAATCAAACTGGGTAAAGCAAATACATCAAAGCCAAAAGGTTTGGGTAAGTCTAAAATAAAAATCAAAGGTAAAAAAGTAGGTGCTAAGCCTAAAAAGCCTGCTTTTGATTCCAAAAAATTCATGGCCGAGGTCAATTCCTTAAATGCTCAAAACTACGGCTCTGCACCAATGCCAGTTAAGATTTTTATCTTAGCGATGTTGGTGGCATTCATTTTAGCACTTGCTTGGTTTGTATTGGTCTCTAAAAAACTTGATGAAATTAAACAGGCTGAAAATCAACAAGTTGGTTTGCTTGAAAGTTACAAAGAAAAAGAATCCAAAGCTCGCCATTTGCAAGCTTATGAAGAGCAAGTGGCACAAATGAAAACTGACTTTGCTGACTTACTAGCACAGCTACCCACCGATACTCGTGTGCCTGAATTGGTGGATGGTATTAACATGGTGGGCAGTGGTAGCGGTGTGCGATTCCAAGACATCTCAGTGCAGGCGGAGGTGGAACAAGAGTTTTTCATTGAACAGCCGATTCAAATCATTGGTTTGGGTGATTACCATCAATTTGGCTCGTTTGTGAGTGGTATTGCGGCATTGCCACGAATCATCACCATGCATGATTTTGAAATTAAAAACCCACAGCCATCGCTTGATAGAATGCCCGAGTTACAACTGGTGTTGCAAACTAAGACTTATCGCTCCAAAGGCGTGGATTTGAATGCAACAACCGAAGGAGGTCAATGATGATAAATAATTCTTCTAAGGTCGGTGTTGGTTTATTGCTGGCATTATTATTAATGACGGGTTGTACTGATCGCATTAGTATTGCTGAGTCTGAGATGCAAAAAATTCGCAGTCAAGGACCGCAAGCCATTGAGCCACCACCAGAGCCACTTCACATTGAAGATTTTGCTTATGCTGCTCAAAGTGAGCCTAGTCCTTTCGTGGCAAAAAGCCTGCGCGAACGCCAGCAAGTCAGAGAACAGGCACCTTCGGTGAAACCAGATGAGAATCGGACGAAAGAGCCACTTGAGTCTTATGAATTGACCGAACTGACCTATCGTGGCAAAGTAACCGCTCCCAATGGACAGGAATTTGGATTGGTACAAACACCAGATGGTATGGTTTATGATGTTCAAAAAAACAATTATTTGGGCAAAAACCATGGTCGCATTGCTGAGATTACAGCAACGCAAATCAATCTTATTGAGATTGTCAAAGATGTTGATGAGCAATACGTTGAAAAAACCACTCCGTTGGTGTCACCAAATTAACAGAGCCAACTAGATTTATTCTGAGGACAAAATAATGAATTTTTTAACCAAAAAATCCGCCTTTGCTTACTCTGCGTTGGCAATCAGTTTTATGGCGATTGAGGCACATGCTTTAGCCATTCAAGGTTTATCAGCCAACCAAATCAGTGCTGACACCACACAAATTAAGGTTGCTTTTGATGGTCAGCCTGTAACCCCTGTTGCCTACCAGCAGGCAGGTGGCAAACAACTGACACTTGATTTTAACCAAGTCAGCAGTGGTGGATTGCCAAGAAGCATGCCCATTAACCGTGGTGTGGTCAATGAAGTAACTGCACTAAATAATGGTTCGATGACACGCTTGATGATTGATTTAAAAGAACAGGCAAGCTATACCAGCACCATTGAAGGCAATAATCTCCTTGTAAATGTCAAGCAGGGCAATCAAGTGGTGGTAAATCCATCTGTTGCCCCAGCATCTAATCAGCCAATGACAGTAAGGGTTAATCCGCTACTTGCACCGACCAGCTCTTCTTTGGCGACAAATTATGAAGGCATTTCGGCATTTAATTATACAGGTAATGCTCAAGGTGGCGATGTTGTTGTCAGCTTGACCAATGAATCTATTCCTGTAGATGTACAACGCCAAGGCAACAAATTGGTGATTCGCACCACTGGCACGACCATTCCACGCCATCTATTAAGACGTATTGCTGGCAATGGATTGGTTGCAGATGTTAATGCAACCAACCAAGGTCAAAACGGTGTGATTACCATCAACATGACAGGGGACTTTGAATACCAAGCGTATCAGTCAGGTTCCACCTTAAATGTATCAGTGCTACCACCTAAGATGTTGCGTGAACCTACCTTAGAAGAGAAGGTTTATACCGGTGAGCCCCTGTCTATGGAGTTTCAGGATGTCTCAGTGCGTACTGTTTTGGATGTGCTGGCTAAGTTTGTGAATGATAACGCCAGTGGCAATCAGGGTTATTTGAATATTGTTGCCAATGACAATGTACAGGGCAATATTACGCTACGACTGATGAATGTGCCATGGGATCAAGCTTTGGATATCATCCTAAAAAGCAAGGGTTTAGGTCAGCGTAAAAATGGCAATGTGATTTTGGTGGCACCTGCTAACGAGATAGCTGCTGCAGAAATCAAAGAGCTAGAAGATGCCAGAAAAGTAGATGAATTAGAGCCCATCCGTCAAGAGCATATTCGTCTGAACTATGCCAAGGCAGAAGACATTCATGGGTTATTAGATAGAGTTGGTAGTGCAAGTGGTTCTGGTAATAACCGTAACTCACTACTTAGCCCACGTGGCAATGCTACCTTTGATGGTCGTACCAACACCATCATCATCAATGATACGGCACGAAGCATTGCAAATGTACGCCAATTAATTGAAACCATTGACATTCCTGTAAAGCAAGTTATGATTGAGGCTCGCATTGTTAATGCGTCGGACTCTTTTTCTAAGCAATTGGGTGTAAGATGGGGTTTTAATAGAACGGGTAGTGAGTTTGATATCCGTGGAATGAATGGATTGTCTTCTTCAAATACCGAATCACGTTTTGGCAACTTTGCTGTTGATCTGGGTGTGACAGCGGCCACAAGTGGTATATCACTAGGACTATTAAATATTGATAATTATGCACTGGGCTTGGAGTTGTCAGCAATGCAGGCTGATAATAAAGGGGAGATCATCTCTTCACCAAAGGTCTTGACAGCTGATAAGCAACTAGCCAGAATTTCATCTGGGGTGGAGATTCCTTATCAAGAGGGATCAGCCAGTGGTGCAACAACCGTCAGTTTCAAAGAAGCAGCCTTAGTGCTATCTGCCACACCAAATATCACCCCAGAGGGGAAGATTGGTCTAGACCTAGAAATCACCAATTCGGCAGACTCTGGTAGTAGGGTATTGGGCGTGCCAATTCTTAATACAGATGAGATAAAAACTAATGTCATCTTAGAAGATGGTCAGACTGTGGTGTTGGGCGGTGTCTTTAAGAACACCATTGGTAACAACCAAAATAAAGTGCCTTTCTTGGGTGATTTACCAGGGGTGGGTCGTTTGTTTAGAAATGACGTTAGACTTAACAACAAAGAAGAGCTCCTTATCTTTGTTACACCACGCATCGTCAATGATGGCGTTAGTCGCTACTAATCTTGATGATTTAAATAAAAAGCAGGCGATTGGTCTGCTTTTTATTTTGCGTTCACAAAAAATCACTAGCCATAATCGCCCAAACCTTGTATGATAAAGCATTTATTTTTAGCGACATCATTATGAATGTAGAAGAATCGGCAGTGATTGAAGAAGTTTTGGTTGAAAGACCCATTCATCACTATGCCCATCTATTGCCATCCATCTTTTTGGTGGGACCCATGGGGGCAGGCAAGACAACCATTGGTAAACTGCTTGCCAAACATCTAAAACGACCCTTTTTGGATGCAGATTGGTATATCAGCGAAAAGGCAGGGGCGGATATTCCTTGGATTTTTGCCAAAGAAGGAGAGTCGGGCTTTCGTGAGCGAGAAAGCCGTGCCATGGACGAGCTGTCTGCCATGCCAGATATTGTGCTAGCCACAGGTGGTGGCGTGGTAGAGCGTGAGTGCAACCGTGAGTATCTGCAACGTGGTTTGGTGATATTTTTAGATGCCAGTGTGGACACCCAAATTCATCGCACCAAAAAAGATAAAAATCGCCCTTTGTTAAAAAATGACAACCCCAGAGCGGTCTTGGAGATGCTTTACCAAAGGCGGGCTCCTTTATACAAAGAAGTGGCGGACATCACTGTTGCAACAGGACGTGCTTATCCTAAACAAATGATGAATGAGATATTAGACATCCTAATTGCTTATGTCAAAGATATTGAGAGTAAATCGAGTGTCATATAAATTAGCTTGATTTGTTTGTTTTAATCCACCCTTATTTTTCCATCATCACTCAGTAGTAAGTACCCATGACACACATTACCAGTACGCTTAGCGTTCATACCCAGAGCCATGATTACCCCATTTTTATCGGTGCCAGCCCCACAGGTCAGATAGATTTGGCAGGCCCTATTTTGCCTTTTATCAAGGGTAAGCAGGTGCTTATTGTTACCAACAGTACAGTTGCTCCTTTGTATTTGACTGATTTTAGCGAGTGTTTGATGGCGACAGGTTTGACGGTGGCGAGCTGTATTCTGCCTGACGGTGAACAGTACAAAAACCAAGAGCATGTCAATGCTATTTATGATGCGTTAATGAAAAATCATTTTGCCCGAGATTGTACGCTCATCGCCTTGGGTGGCGGAGTGATTGGTGACATGACAGGCTTTGCGGCGGCAAGTTTTATGCGTGGCGTGAATTTTATTCAGGTGCCGACCACGTTATTGGCACAGGTGGACTCGTCCGTAGGTGGCAAGACGGGCATCAATCATCCACTTGGCAAGAATATGATTGGGGCATTTTGGCAACCCGTGTGCGTACTGGCGGATATGACGACATTTGAGACATTGCCCAAAAGAGAGTTTGCAGCAGGACTGGCAGAAGTGGTAAAATACGCCCTGATTTTTGATAAAGATTTTTTGGATTGGCTTGAAACCAATGCCACCAAAATCAACGCTAGAGATGCCAACATACTCGGTGAAATGGTATATCGTTGCTGTGATTATAAAGCTCAAATTGTCGCCAGCGACGAGCGTGAATCAGGCGTGCGTGCTTTATTGAATTTTGGTCATACCTTTGGTCATGTTATCGAGACCCACATGGGCTATGGCAACTGGCTCCATGGCGAAGCGGTGGGGGTGGGCATGGTACAAGCATTGGCGATGTCGCATAAGCTGGGACTGATTGGTCGTGATGATGTGGTGCGTGTGGTGGCACTGCTTAGGACGTTTGATTTGCCAGTATGTCCGCCAGCCATTGACCCAGCAGTGGCACTCAACCTGATGGGGCATGATAAAAAGGTGCAAAATGGCTCCATCCGCTTGGTGTTGTTGGAGACGTTGGGTAAGGCGTTTGTCACCAAGGATTTTGAGATGGTACTGCTCGAACAAGTGTTAGATGGCATTGATGGGTATTTATCATAACTATTGCTCCATTCTCAACTTGATATAAGTGCTTGATTTATCAAGGGCGAATATGATTTGCCCCTACAATCCAAAAAATAATTATGAGACAATCAATAAGTTGCTATTTTAGGTTGAGTGTGAAGTATTTAGGGCGTGCTTGCCGTTGATAACATTTTTATAAGATAAGGTAAAAACTTAACATTTTAAATCAATTTTTGCATGAAAAATGGCTATCCGACTACTTAACTGTGTGATTTTAAGATTTGTTTATTTCATTTTTAAAATTAAGTGGTCGGATTGTGGCTCGAAGTCACAGCCCTTGTTGATATTTTAATATCAACTGCGGACTTTTCCTTGAAAACGTGCGATTCCCCTGCTTTTTTAAACAGGTATTTTTTCATTGCAAATACCAAAGGCAGGCACGCCCTAATTATTGTTTTTAATTAATTTACATAACAAGGCAAAACCATGACCCAAAGTGTAGCGATGATTAACAAAAAGTCCAGAAGACAGACGGTGATGTGGCTTGTCATGGCAGGCATCATGTTGATATTGTGGTTCTTAATGTCGCTCTCCCATGGCACGCCAGCGACTGCCAAAGAGCGTCAAAAAACCCAAGCGGTTGCAGAAGACTTTGCTTTGCCGGTGACCATTGACAATTTAAATGAACTCTCCAAGGAAGTGCCACCCATTGATTTTGCGACGGTGGTGCGAGATTTGCGTAATTATCCTGCTGAGTTTAAAGGCAAGAAGTTTTTTGAAGATAACAAAAAACGTTGGACGGTGCAAGTGATGGACGTGGCTCAAAATGAGATTATTACCGAATATCTCAAAGGGCGGAGCGACCGTGAAAAATTTGCTTATTTTCGCTATCATAATGCCAATAACGAACAACGTTATATCCTAACCTATGGCATCATGGGTAGCACCCAAGAAGCATTGGGGACGATAAGAGTGATAGATTTTGGACTGCCAAAAAGCGTGACACCCATGCCTGAAGAAATGGGTCGCTATGTGAGCATGGTGGATAACTATGAACGTCCAGAGACGTTTGTGGATTTTTCTGAAGAAGCACCCCGTTCGGTAAAATTACAACCCACCAAAAAAGAAATCCCTGCCGAAGCACCAAAAGAAGAGAGCAGTCAAGAGACGGTCAAGCCTAAGGCAGTTAAAGAAGAGAATATTGCTGATTTTGGCGAAGAAGCCAAGCCAAATACCAAGCCCAATGCAAAATCTGGCAAGCCTGATGTTGGCGAACAGCCCAAAATGCCACCAACCATCATCCCCAAAGAGATACCAGAGCAGTCTAAGCCGAGTACAAGCAGCGAGACCAAGCCACAACAAGCTGAGCCTAAGCCTGAACAGCCTGTCCAAAGTGCAAATATTGCTGATTTGGCACCAGCACCATCCATGTCTGGTGTAGACACATCTGCCATTCCAGGTGATGAGTGATGAGCATATGGCAGAGCTAACAAGGAGTTGGAATGAAAAATTTAAACGCCCAAGCGGTGTTAGCACAATTAAAAGCGGGCAATTTGCGTTATATTGAAAAAATCACAAATGCCAAAGAACATTACCAACCCCCGCCCATATTGGTAGAAGAGCAGTTACCATCAGCGATTATCTTAGGATGTTCGGATGCTCGTGTGCCTGTGGAGTTGATTTTTGATCAAAAATTGGGCGAAATGTTTGTGATCCGAGTGGCGGGTAATGTGGTTGCCCCAAGTCAGATCGGTTCGGTAGAGTTTGCTGCTGAAAAATTCGGTACCGAACTTGTTGTTGTGCTTGGACATAGCCACTGTGGTGCGGTAACAGCATGCGTGGAAACACTCATCAACCCTGAGCAGTATTATTCGCCCAATTTACAATCCATTGTTGACAGAATCCGCCCCAGTGTATACAATCTACATGAGATATTAACCGCAGATGGCAACGAGATAGATATGGATGAGTTTATTGACCGTGCTGTGCGTGCCAATGTAAGACTGTCGGTTAGCCAATTAAAATCAGGCTCACGCAGTTTGGAGGATATGGTCAATGGCGGACGATTGACCATTGTCGGTGCAGAGTATGATGTTGCCACTGGTAAAGTGAACTTTTTTGAATGATTTTATCAATAGGTTTATTAAAATCTACCGATGTGGCAAAATCTTGTTGCCTTATCCCAACTAAGTGTTTTATCGATTAAATGTCAATCAAATATCAACCTAAATGGAGAAATTAATGACTTTCATACCCCAGCCTGACCAAGCCTTGACCGCTGATGGTGTCAAAGACATTCCAACAGCATCTGAGAACTTTACTTTTAATCACACCATGCTACGTATCAAAGACCCTACCAAATCACTAGAATTCTATACTGGCGTGCTTGGAATGACCCTATTACGCCACAGTCAATTCCCTGATGCCGAATTTGACCTATATTTTTTGGCAAAATTGACCACTGATGAGCGTGACAATCTGCCTGCTGCTGGTGATTTGACCGCTTATGTTTCTCGCCAACGTGGTATCTTAGAGCTGACACACAACTATGGCACTGAAAATGATGCCAATTTTAGCTACCATGACAGCAACAGTGACCCCAAAGGTTTTGGGCATATTTGCTTTGCTGTACCCAATTTGGCGGAGGCGGTGGCATGGTTTGATAAAAACAATGTCGTGTTCCAAAAACGCCCTGAGGATGGTAATATGAAAGACATCGCCTTTATTAAAGACCCAGATGGCTACTGGATAGAGATTATTGAGTTAAAAGGCTAAAACCTAAGCAAATGGCTAAAATCAAAAACACGCTTTTGGGCGTGTTTTTGGTTATTGGTTATTAATTGTTGGTCATCAATACAGCTTATTTTGCAGTGTAATATGACATCATAAAACAGAATGCATCATTAGATTATAATCTTATCTACATGGTCAAAAAAGTACTTGCACCTAGATGGATGGTAGGGCAAGCCGATAGGTGTATTTATACTTTGTTAAATGATAAGTCTGATAGTATTTGATGATATCAGATAGCTTTTCAAAATTCATAGATTTAACCTGTTTTACGGTGCGACATTACACCGCAAAACAGAATAAGTTAAGCCATGCTAATTAAATCAGGGTTTTTGTCAAGCAATCTAATTAGGGTAATGGCTGGGCCTGTTGGTGTTCTAATGCCTTGTTCCCAGTTTCTAAGCGTTTTAGGGCTAATATGTAGCTTTTGGGCGAACTGGGTTTGTGATAGCCCTGTTTTTGCCCGAATGTCTTTGATGTTTGGGCGTTCATAGGTGAATGTACGACTTGGGGCTATTTCGCCCTTTGTAATGGCAATGGCTTCATTCATAGAAGCGACGATGTCATCAAATAGTTGCTTATCCATTTTTAAGCTCCTGTTTTAGTATGGTGATAAGGGTTTTAAAAACCGCTTTTTCAGCATTAGTAATATTATCTTTGACGGATTTTGGATAAACCGCAAACAGATAAATGCGACCAAATTCATCTGTATAATAATATAAGATTCTAACACCGCTACTCTTGCCACTGTTACGACCAAAACGAATCTTTCTAAGTCCACCAGTACCTTGAATTAAATCCCCTTTTTGTGGGTCATTTAACAGCTCATTTTGAATCTTGCGATATTCATCATCATCAAATAATTCTTTAATGGCTTTTGTAAAAATACTGGTTTCAATAAAGGTCAATAACTGCATTTGTAGCTCCTAATTTGATGATATTATATACCCCATTGGGGCATAAGTCAAGAGCTATTTTCAGATTGGGTTTGGGTTGTATCAAAATCAGCATTATTGGTAAAGCTATTTGTTTTAGAGCGATAAACTTTGCCGTTATTGATGTAATCTAGACATTCATTGATTGGTAATGTCATGCGGTCGCCATAAGAATTGTATGCGATGCAATCATTACCCATTTTCATAACACCCCTTACTTGTAACATGGGGTCTTGACGTCTGATGATGTAATCTTCTGGTAAATCCCTTTGGTATAAAAACAAGCGACGGTTGTGTAATTCATCTTGATGATGTTCATGGTTATTTTGAGTGATTGATTCACTTTGTGAACTGTTTTGATTATCGGTTGATAATGAAAATGTTGAATTGATGGCATCATCTTGCTGTGTTTTTTTGGTAGAATTTTGTTCTACGCCATAAATTTTAGAAAAAAAGTTATCATTAAAAAATAGCATTTTGACAGCAAAATAGCCAAATAAAATAACACCAAAAATAATAAAAAATAAGTTTTTGGGAATGCGTTTTTTGTGGGTGTGAATGGTTGCTGATTTATAGTACTTATAAACGCTTTTATCATAATTAAAGCGTTCGGTGTGTTCGGCTAACTTTTTATTGCTTGGAGCATTTGGGGAATCAACACAATAAGCCCAATTAAAAATGGTCGCTGATGATAGACCCCACCCCCGATGTAAATGATGGTGCATGCCAACAACCGCCCTAAAATTGGGATGTAGCAATACAGGAAATTGAGTAATGCCAAAAATATCATGCCCTGTGTGACGGTGTATTTGCAGGGCATCACAAATCTCATTATCATAACGAGATTTTTTGTAGGGTTCTAGCTGTTGTATCTCATCATAAAATATCACAGATCCATCCGGTGTATCACGCCAATCAATGGGGGCGGGTTCTACCCCATCTATGTTTAAGCCGTCTATATTGGCGTAAATCATGCGGGGTTCTTTGCCTTGTTCAAGTAATTTTTGATTTTGTTTAACGTATTGTAAAATCTTTGTAACAGCAAACAAGGTTTTGCCAGAACCGGGCGTTCCAGTAATTAAAGTAATCATAATTTACCACATTAAATTAAGTTAAATGATTTGGCGGGCGGTTCGCTTCTCCGCCTCCTGACGTCGTTGTCGTCGCTCACCGCTCTTTATTTCTTTTTAATAAAAATGCCAGCTGAGTTCATGGCGGCACGAGAAACAAGAGCGGATAAAATAACCGAAAAAGCATAATCCATTTGAGACATGGACATAAAAGAAAGAACAGTATCAGGAATCAAATTAATATCTGAACGAATGCGAGCAACATAACTATTAACCAGTGAAGTCATTACAACAGTACTGCCAAATGTAAGACCAGCACCCGCTAAAACGTTTTTTAACAATCCTGAACCCCAAGAGTCCAAAACCCTTGATAAAAGGGATGATAAGCCAGCAAATCTCATGATTTAATACCCGTCAGAATATAAGCGGCGATGATTGTTGATATGATTTTAACAATGCCACCAAATGAAGTTGCAATTCTACAAAGTGAATCAAAAGACATAGAAAATACCATGGAGCGACCACCAATGGAAAATGAAAAATTTTGGGGGGTAGGGCATGAACCACCAAAACTAATGTTTACCGAGTTTGTGGGTATTGGCATTTCATCAATATCAATGTCAGTATCTTTTTTATCTAAATCACCTTCACAAAACCATGAAGCCCATTTACAAAATTCTGGGAGTTCAAAGGGTTTGGATTCATCTTGGGGTTTGGTTTCGTCGCTTGGTTGTTTTGGCTTGGTTTCGGGCTTGGTTTCGGGCTTTGCAGGGTCATTTGGGGCGACGGTTGGCAAGTCGTCAGGCACTGGCACGGGTACTGGGGTTGGTTTGGTGTCAGGTAAGTCTGTTTCGCCTGGTAGTGGTTGGTCGTCAGGTACTGGAACGGGCAATGCGTTGGCGATTGCTTGCTCAACTGCTTTTTTCGCTTCATCTCGTCTTTGCTTGTAGGCATCTGTCATGGTAACTCTTACCGTGCTGACTGTGCCTTTATAAACAATGTTTCCGTTGTAACTTGTTCTCCATCCGCCAATGTTGTATTCATAATTTTCATCTTTATAACCGATATTGGTGTGACAACTAAAATAACCAGCAGACGAATAATAATTACTGCCTAAATAAACATCAACTGATTTTAAATAAGTACCATCACTCATTCTTGTGAGTTTATAACCCCTTTTGGTCAAATACCCACCATCAAAAATATACTGGCAAGCATCCTCAGCAGAGCCAAAGGATTTGCCAGCAATTAAGTATTCTAGTGAATGTACCTGCGGTTTTATTTGGGCATCTGTATGCGTGTTATCAGCTGTGGCTGTGTCAGGGATTTTATGGGTCTTTACACCCTCATCCATGACCCAACCAATGCCTTGTAAGATTGCACCTGTGGCAAGCTCTAAGGCAAGAACTGATGGGTTCTTGGGGATTTTTGGTATTGAAGCAGCTTTTGCATGGGCAGGGATACAAACAAGCAAAAGGCTCAATATACAAATGGGTCTATTTAGCGACATGGTAAGTAACCTGTCTGCCGTCTTGTAGGGTCTTTTGTGCCACAGGCTCATAATCATCTGGGTTTAACTCATTGGGGTTAGATGCCCATCCTGCCATGATGAGTAACGAGTAAATGAACGTGTAGTAAGCAAAACAAGCGGGTAGGTATAAGAATATGAATTTTAAGGGGGTCATGGGGATTCCTTTTATTTAACCAATAAATAGAAAATCATGGTAGTAACGATTGGAAATATCCAATTTAGCACATGGGGTTCGGTACTCATTAGCATTTTGAATCATCCAAAAATAAAATCATCATTAAATCCACGGTAGCCCATTTTGTCAATGGCGGAATAATAAACAGGTTGTATGGGCATAGAGCGAATTTTATCGTGTGCTTTGATTTGTCTTTGAAAGTATTCATAAGCCATACGACCTTGAAAGTATTGTTGTTTTTTTCTGTATTCTTTGCCATGCATCATTTCAAATTTAGCAGAAGCATTTTTGGCATTAATGTAAGCCTGGGCAGAATCATTAATGCTATCAAAGTCATCGCCATTTTCTTTTTGCCATTGGATGAAATCTTCTGTGGCCTTTGGATAAAGAATAAACATGGCTTCATGATATTTTTTGTAAGACAATAATGTAAGCAACAAAGTCAAGACAACAGCGGTCATACCAACAATGCCAAAAAGTACTAATCTTAACTGATTGACAATATCGCCTAAAAAACTTATAAGCATATTTTACCCCTTGAAATTTTTTAGAAAATCACACTCAGGCGTCCCCAAGTGTGATTGTGCTAAAAAATCTGATTAGACAGAGAATAAAGCACGCTTAGCCCATTTCCAACCAACAATGGCAATACCGATTGTAATGGCAACAGCGACAACACCAACAACGGCAGTTTGAACGCTTTGAAGCTCAGTAGTTAGAGAAGACAAGTCAAGAGTTGCAGCATTGGCAGAAGTTGCCATGACAGCAACAGAGCCAAGGACAGAAGCAGGGATAACACTGCTCATCAAGCCTTGTTTTTGGGTTTTGGCAACAAGTTCATTGCCTTTTTCGTCGTAAGTTTTAGACATAACGATTTCCTTAGATTGAGTTTAACGACTTTCTAGCAATCTTATAAGCCTTGACTATCATTAGCAGTGATGCAATCGTAAAAGAGAGTTCAAGCGATTGCGAACCAGTGATAGCCAAGTCATTGAGTGGTGATTGCGAAACCACCCAAGTTTTACAATGAACTACATTGCCACCAGAATAGGCGAAGCCATCACCATTGGCGGATGTTTCATCCAATTCGGCACAAATATAAGCCATTGCAAATCCTTAAACCTTTGGTGTTGGTTTTAAGATTTGAACGTCTGTAACAATCACTTGATTGCTTTTGCCGTTGGTAACCATCTCATAAGTGATATTAGCTTCGGCAGGGAATTTGACGTTTTTTAGATTGTCATAATTGGAGCTATCGCCCCAGTTAAATTCAGAGACAGAAAAGCCCACTTGGTCGGGTGACGGTTTCATGGCGGTTTGCACATAGATTTTGGTTGAATCGTATGTATTGCCGTTGTCTAGTGTGCCTTTGGAGCGTTTAGCCCCAAGGATGATAGGGTTTGACATGGTTGTTTTCCTTTTGTGCGTTAGTTGCTAATGACCTATTTTTAACGCTAAAAAATAGGATTTTTTATGGGCTTGCCCACATTGGCGTAGTTATAATGCCCCATATATCAAACAATTCCTTTTCAAGGTCGGTTTGTTTGGTTTTGGGCGGTGCCTTAACGTGGTTCAAAATCTTATCCAAATCAACATATTTTGAATTTGGATTGTAGTAATTGGCACAAAGTTTTAGACGTTTGGGGTAATAATCCTTGTCCTTTTTTGTGCAAATCTTTGAAAAAATCTTTTGAAAATCAGGGGTTTTTTGTGCGTTCATGTATGTATTGGTAAATATCTCACCAAAGACTTTGATGTATTTGCCAAACTGATGCCTAATAATATCTATGGCACGGTGCAGACTGATTTTTGATTCTTGCTTAATTGATTCAAATTTATCCACAATTTGGGGCGTGTGGTCGCCCTTATTCTTTTTTGCAAGTTCAATCAAATCAAGGCAATAAGGGTAAGCACCACAAAAATATTCAGTAGGGTGTAGCAGAATATCAAAAGGTATTAGCCTTTTTTTGGCGTGGATTTCAAGCTCCGAGCGGAACCAAGGCGAGCTCTTATCGCCAAGCTGTTTGCCTTTTTCGTAACAGCGTATGACCTTGCCATTTTTGCGAGAGCCAACATACAGAGTTAAGCCCTTGTTTTGTGGGTCGCCATGCTTAAATTCTCCTGCTATTGTGCATGCAGGGCGGTTACGAGTTTTGGGCAGTAGGAACATATCATTGGATTCTTGTTCATTTGCCCAATCAAAGCTACTGTATTCGCCCTTGAAGTCATCATGGGCTAAGTCAATGCGTGATATTTTTCCGTCGGTCGCCACGTTATCAAGCCAATGATGTAGTCTTAATTCCCAACCTTCATCAGCGAGCTTACAGCCCATGCCAGTTAAGCCCAAAAATACCGTTTCATTTTGCCCACCGATACCGATATTTAATAAAATTTCATTTTCGGGGGAATAAACGGTATAACCGTTTTTGTAATAATGTATGCCAGCATTTTTAGGGATGATAATGCCGAACATATCGCCAAATATATATGATAAGTCCAGAGCCATGGCAGAGATGACCATGTCATTTAGATGTTCTTTTTGTTCATTGTCTAAGTCCAATTTAAACAAGTCTTTGGCAGTCGTGCCAAGCTTATACATTTGCTTATTTGTAAATGTTTCCACGGAGCAGACAATATTAAGGGCATCAATAACCACATATTCGCCTTTTGTTGGTACACGCAGGGGCAAAAGGTGTGTTTCACCGCCTATTAATATCGTTTGTTCTTGCACGGTTGATATTGTTTCTAGTATTGATGAGTTCATTTGTTTTTCCACATTAAAACGTTTTGTTTGTAACGTACGGTGCAAAGCCCTGTACAGTGGTTAGTTTTGTTTACGCCGTATTACATAAGGCGTAAACCCAAAAATTTGGGTATTGGGTTCTTGTCTTTTTTTATCTTGTCTTTTTTTATCTTGTCTTTTTTATCTTGTCTTTTTTGTCTTGTCTTTTTTGTCTTGTCTTTTTTGTCTTGTCTTTGGGTTTTTCGTTTGGTATTTTCGCTACTCTTTGTATGTTGGGGGAACAAAATAAGCGGTATTTGTGCTTGGGCGTTCCCTTCGGGTCGGGCTTTTCGCTTCAATCCTTTTAAGCCAAAGTATTATTTTTCTAAGCAAAATTTCATTCTTTCTACCGAGAAATAAAATTTATCTAAGAAAAACATATCCTTTGTTTAAAAGATATTTTCGCTGCAATCCCTAACGCATCCAGTGCGGAGTAACGTACTAAACATAGGGTGTATTCTTAACACTTGGGGGCTACACCCCCAAACCCCCGTGAATCCTTTTAATCATTAATGATTAAAAGGATTGATGATTAAGGGTGCCAACACTCAACATGAAAATCATCATAAAATTCTAAATGACCGAGCGGTTCGCCACAGAATCTACATGGCGTTTGATCGCCGTAAATTTCTTCTAAATGATGTTCTTTGCAGTCGTCGCAAAGTTCAAATTCGCTATTTTCGGGAATGGAAGCAGAGCAAGCGATACAACGCCAACCATCAAAATCATCAAAATCATCAAAATCATCATCAAAGTCCATAATGCACCTATTAAAAAATGGAAAAAGCGGTAATACTGCTATAATAAGAGTGCGACTCCAAACCATAGAGTATTACCATGAGTGAACAAATTGCAATTATCAGAGATGATAAAATTATCAAAGTGATGCCAAAAAGCGAATATGACAACGAAGTCATATTAAATCATCAATTCTTAAACCAAAAGCCGATATACGTCGAGCCAAACACAGAGACACAGGCGGTAACGGTTGCTAGTAGCGAGCCTGTACTCAATGAAACGCTACAAACTAGAATGGTAGAACCGTTCCAAAAATTTGCCTTGTTGTTGGTGCTTGGTCTTGCTGTTTTTATTGCCGTGGTTTTTGGCTACAAGAAAGTGACTGGGAGACGACCCAGTAGGGAAGCCATGAACCTTTTGCAGGTCATAATTGTTGCCATGGCATTTTTTGCCTTTGTCAAATTCATCATGTAAAAAAGAGTCGCCCCGCCCCAAAAGGGGCGATGTGGATGGGCGACAAACTGGTAAACCAGACAAAGGCGAATTACATTCGCCTTTGGCAGGGGCTTTATTGTCTTTTGAATTGGGGTTTTTCATTTTATCCACACTATGAAAACTTGCCAAGATTGGCGGTTAGGGGTATACTAAAAGATTTTTAACAAAATCAAGGATTTCTATGGGTGAGTTAATCCAGCCTTTAATAGAGGGTGAATTAATCAAGCCTTTAATAGAGCATTTAGAAGCGGTAAAGCTTTTGTTGCTCAGTATGATAAGTGTTAGTGTCTTTGGTGTGATTAGTTGGAAGCTACTACCAAGAGAACTAAGAAACATCATCAAACTATGGCTAAAACTACCATATAATTAAATAAACAATGATGGAACAAAGCAAACCAAAGAAAACAATGTATGTAGCAAGTAAAAAACCGTAAGCACGTTTTAAAACTTCTACATCTTTTTTAAGGTTTTCCAAAGTTAGTTTTTGTTCGTTTGTCATGCTATAATTAATATACTGATTTTGGGTTAAAATCCATTTTTGGATTATTCATAATCAAATAATAATCCATATTTGGATTTAATCAAATAATAATCCATTTTTGGATTTTTTGCAATGGAGTTTACAAAATGTTACAAAACTTAATTAAGCAAGCAGAAATAAAGGCAGGTTCACAAAAAGCATTAGCAGGTAGGTTTGATGTGCTTTATCATCGCTTTGGAGATTATAAAGCAGGGCGGAGAACGCCTGATGACGCACTAATCTTTAAATTAGCGGAGTATGTAGGGCTTGACCCAATGCAGGTATTTTTTGCGGTAAAAGCAGAGACAGACCCCGAAAATGGGGAGCTTTGGAATAAATGGCGTGCCTGGCGGGAATTGAACCCACGACCTTCAGCTTCGGAGGCTGACACTCTATCCAACTGAGCTACAGGCACATTTAAGGGCGATATTTTAGCAAATTTTTGCTAAAATTACCATGTTTTTGTAAAATTACCAAAAAATCTTGCTAATTTTTTACAAATTACATAAAAAACGTGGCATTTTATCCCTATTTTCCCTTATAATAGTAGGGTAAATTTCCCAAACCCAGAATAACAAGATTATTCAAGGCTAAACGAGATAAGACAATGAAAAAAATTGTAACTTTATCTTTTGCCACATTGTTGGCAATCTCTGGCGTGATGACCAGCCAAGCAAGTGAAGCACCTGCCAATGCAAAAGCAACGACCGAGACTCAGGCAGAGACCGCGATTGCAGAAGCACCAAAAGCAGAAGCCAAAAAAGAAGCCATCCCTGAGGATAGTGCTCAGGTCAAAAAGCTCATCGCCATGTACCCACAACTGGTGGCACGTATCGCCCCTGTGGGTAAAGTGTGCTTTGATGGTGAAGAATGTGATATCAACATCACCGTACTGGCTCCTGCGGTAGAGGGTGTGGCTCGTCCAGGTGACCAGCTTTATAAAGCCATCTGTGCCACTTGTCATGATGCAGGTTTGGTAGGAGCTCCTAAAATAGGTACCTCTGACTGGGCTCCACGTATTGCCAAAGGCAAGACAACTTTGTATGACCATGCCATCAATGGCTTTAATGCCATGCCTGCCCGTGGTGGTGCAGACATCTCTGATGATGAAGTAAAAAATGCGGTTGATTATATCATCACTCAATCTCAATAATTTATCTAATGACACCAAATGGCTTAGGTGGGCAACCACTTAGGCGATTTGTCTTTGCTGTGTTTTGGTAATTTTTATATCATATTTTTATACCATATAAGATAACACCCATGCAAAACATGACTGACCAAACACACCCAGCCTAAACATAATTTTAAAAACCATGACCATGCCAGCTTTAACAATATCCAACCTTAAAAAAACCTATCCTAACGGCTTTACCGCCCTAAAAGGTGTGGATTTGACTGTGCCACAAGGTGAATTTTTTGCTTTGCTTGGTGCTAATGGGGCGGGTAAATCCACCATGATTGGTATTATTAGCTCATTATTTCCACAAACAGATGGTACGGTGCAGATTTTTGGTGTGGATTTGCACAAAAATCCAAGCCTTGCCAAATCCTATTTGGGCATTGTTCCCCAAGAATTTAATTTTAATCAATTTGAAAAATGTTTGGACATTCTCATCATTCAAGCAGGCTATTACGGCATAAAAAAGAAAGATGCTCTACCTCGGGCACAATTTTTATTAAAAGAATTGGGACTTTGGGATAAACAAGATGAAAAGGCTCGTTCGCTCTCTGGCGGTATGAAACGCCGTTTGATGATTGCTCGTGCCTTGATACACCGCCCCAAACTGCTCATATTAGATGAACCAACCGCAGGGGTAGATATTGAATTGCGTCGTTCTATGTGGGATTTTATTGAACACTTGAATAAAAATGAAGGCACTACCATTATTTTGACCACTCACTATTTAGAAGAAGCTGAACAGTTATGTAAATACATTGCCATATTAAATCATGGTGAGATTTTAATTAATACCGATATGAAATCACTACTTACGCAGTTATCGTTAGAAACTTTTGTATTTGATTTAAAAGATGAATTAAATAACACGCCAACCATCAATAATATCAGCCACATAACTTTGTCAGATAATAAAACCCTAGAAATTACACTTAATAAAAACCAAAATCTAAATGATATATTTCGCCAATTAAATGATTTTAATATCCAAATTGTTAGCATGAGAAATAAAAACAACCGCCTAGAAGAATTATTTATGGGAGTGGTAGACAATCACTCTCAAAATAGCAAATAAATGATGGAAAAAATATATTAATATTATTAAGGAAAATCATGAACAGTCAATTAGTCGCTTTTAACACCTTACTATTTAAAGAAATAAAACGCATTGTCCGTATTTGGCCTCAAACTTTATTGCCCCCTGTTATTACCATGACGTTATATTTTGTAATATTTGGACAAATGATAGGTTCTCGTATCGGAGAGATGGGAGGCGTGAGTTATATGCAATTTATCGTGCCTGGTCTTATCATGATGTCGGTCATTACCAACAGTTATTCTAATGTGGTTTCATCATTTTTTAGCACCAAATTTCATGGCAGTATTGATGAAATGCTGGTCTCGCCCATCTCCAAGCATGCCATATTATTGGGCTATGTGGGCGGTGGTGTGTTTCGTGGGCTTGCCATTGCGTTAATTGTGAGTATTGTGGCATTATTTTTTACCCAATTAACAATCAGTCATTTTCCGATCATGCTTATTACCATTATTGGCACATCTGTGTTGTTTTCATTGGGTGGATTTGTTAATGCAGTATTTGCCCATTCTTTTGATGATATTTCTATTGTGCCAAGTTTTATTTTAACGCCCTTAACTTATTTAGGCGGTGTATTTTATTCATTGGAGAATTTATCATCTTTTTGGCAAAATTTATCTTTGCTAAATCCCATTGTATATATGGTCAATGCTTTTCGTTATGGCATATTGGGGCATTCTGATGTCAATGTTGGTTATTCGTTATTGGCAATTTTGGTATTTTGTGTATTGTTTTACGGTGTGGCGTATAAAATACTAAAAGATGGCAAAAGAATTCGAATCTCTTGATATTACTAATACATATTTTCATACAATGGCAGATAATCATGTGATGATAAATTGAATGATATTAAACATTCGTCAAATTTTAATAAAAATGCCATCAATGGTAAATACTTCCACTGGATTGAGGTAAATATAATGAGTATTCATGGCGTATTAGGTGAGAGTACCACTTATTCAAAAACTTATGACCCTGCTATTTTATATCCCATATCTCGTCAAATTGGGCGAGATGAGATTTTAAAAGAGGTGAATTTTGATTTTAATGAATATGATGATGACTTAAAAAAAGGCGCTGATATTTGGCAAGCCTTTGAATTGTCGTGGCTAAACCCTATTGGTGTCTCACAAGTGGCAATGGCTCGCTTTATCATCCCTGCCAATTCACCAAATATTATAGAATCCAAATCATTAAAGCTGTATCTAAATAGCCTAAACTTTACCAAATTTCATCATATCAATGAATTAAAAAGCACTTTGCAAAAAGATTTATCCATTTGTGTGGGTGCTGATGTGGGTGTAGAGATTATTGAGATGGACAGTGATGAGCTGACCATTGCAAGACCGATGGGCATTTGTATTGATGAGGCGTTGCATGATTTTTCCGATGAGGTTATTTTAACCGATGATATTGATAGCAAATTTTTAAAAAATACCCAAAAAGGCGAATTAAAAGCCTATCAATTTTATAGCAATCTGTTACGTTCAAATTGCCCTGTTACCAATCAGCCAGATTGGGGAACGGTGCAAATTGAAATGGCGAGCGAATACGCATTAGATTTTGGCGAATTTTTAAAGTATATTTTATCATTTAGACAACACAACGGCTTTCATGAGCAATGCGTGGAGCGGATATTTGCCGACATGATGACGTATTTTAAACCAACTTCTTTAAGAGTGTTGGCGAATTACACCAGACGTGGCGGAATTGACATTAACCCTGTGCGGGTATTTCATGCGGATAAAGGGCAGATTAAACGGCTTATTCGTCAATAGCATAAATGTAAAAAATAAACCCTGCAATCACAGGGTTTATTCATATAATCAGCTAATCCCATGAGCCTTTAACAGAGCATCGTTTTGGGGTTTGCGACCCATAAACTGCTCAAACAGCTTCATCGGCTCATCCGCACCGCCTTGGGATAAAATGGCATTGACAAAATCTTGCCCTGTTTGTCGTTTAAGCAGTCCTTCTTTGTCAAAGCGAGTAAAGGCATCGCTTGCCAGCACTTCCGACCACAGATAGCTATAATACCCTGCCGAATAACCGCCTGAAAAAATATGGTTAAAACTGTGAGCCATCCGCACCCAGTCAGGTTCACCGAGTACCGAGACGTTTTGGCGGATGTCATCACGCAGACGAGAAAGTGTCTTTTTGTCGCCTTGCTTATGCTCAACGTGCAAACGAAAATCAAATAGGGCGTACTCTAACTGACGGACGATAGAAGTCGCCGATAGGTAGTTTTTGGCGGTTTGCATTTTTTGAACCATGTCCATAGGAATAGGTTCGCCTGTCTCATAATGAGCCGAGATAAGGGCAAGCACGTCTTTATCCCATGTCCAGTTTTCTAGCATTTGGCTTGGGAACTCTACCGCATCTCTTGGCACACGAGTACCCGACAGGGCAAGCACGTCCACCTGTGTGAGCATGTGATGTAAGCCATGCCCAAACTCATGAAACAGCGTTTCTACTTCGCTATGTAGTAGCAAGGCAGGTTTATCGCCAGTTGCTCCGCCAAAGTTACACACGAGCATGGAGACAGGTTTTTGGGTGTCGCCAGTGGATTTTTTAAAATGCCCAACCGCTCCGCTATGCCACGCACCGCCACGCTTGTTTTCACGGGCGAACAAATCCAGATAGAATGATGCGATGTGTTTGTCGTCTTGATACAGCTCAAAAAAGCGAGTGTCGGGGTGGGGCAAGGACACGCCTGTTTTTTCACGCACGTCCACGCCAAACAGACGGCGAGTAACTTCAAACATACCGCCCAACACTTTATCCACAGGAAAATACACCCGCAGGGCTTCTTTGTCAATGTTATAAAGTGCTTGCTTTTGTTTTTCAGACAAATAAGCAAAATCCCACGGCTCAATCTTATCATCTTGACCCAATACACCAATATCACGTCCGTATTTTTGTAAGTCCTGCATTTGTTTTTTGGCGGTGGGGCGAGTTTTGGCAAGTAAATCTTTTAAAAAGCCAAGCACTTCATCGGTGTCTTTTGCCATGCGTTTGGCAAGCACATATTGGGCGTAATTTTTGTAGCCGAGCAGTTGGGCAAGTTCCAACCGCAAATCAATAAGTTCGTTGATGATGGGGGTGTTGTCCCATTTGCCAGCATTTTGACCTTTGTCGGATGCACGAGTGCGATAGGCTTCGTACATTTGCTTGCGTAGCTCTCTGTCATCGGCGTAGGTGGTGATTGCCAGATAGCTTGGCACGTTTAGCCCAAAACGGTAGCCCGTTTTGTTTTTGGATTTGGCGGATTGTTCTGCTTTTTGTAGGGCGATGTCGCTAAGTCCTGATAGCTTGGCTTTGTCGTCAATGACAAGCTCCCAACCCATGTCGGCATCTAGCACGTTGTTGCTAAATTGGGTGGATAGTTCAGACAAGCGAGCGACCACTTGGGTGTAGCGTTTGGCTTTGTCGCCTGTCAATGCCACGCCTGATAGTTTAAAATCCAGCAAGGCATCGTTTATCGCTTTTTGTTGGGCTTGGGTGTAGGTTTTGAACTCATCGCTTTTGGCGAGTTTTTTAAAGCCTTCGTATAAAGGGCGATACATGCCAAACCACGATTCATAGTCGCTTGTGCTTTTGGTGATGTCTTGGTACACCGCTCGCAGGGCATCTGAGTTTTTGATCGAATGCAAGTGAGCGACCACGCCCCACACACGGTCTAGTTTGTTTTGGGCATCTTCTATCGGGGCGTAGAAGTTGTCCCATGTGATACTTTTTTGGGCACAGACACGCTTGACCACGTCTTTGTTGTGTTTTAATAAAAAGTCAATGGCAGGCGTGATGTGCGAAATCTCAACCGCCCCAAAGTTGGGCAAGCCGTCAAAGTGTAGTAGGGGGTTGTCTTGTAAGGTGGTGGGCAAATCTAAGGGTAGGGGGTGTGCCATGCCAAATTTGGGTAGGCTCATGGCAAGAGCGGTTCCTAAGCTAAGTTGTAAAAATTGACGGCGTTCCATGATGTCTCCTGATAAAAAACTTTATCTTACGCAAAGTGATTTAAAAAATCAAGAATAGTTATGGATAAAAGGCAGTGATTGCGGGGCTTGATTAGGAATGACTTGGGCTGGGCATAAAAAAGCCCTGCAAATACAGGGCTTTTGGTTTTAGTCTCTATCAAGTTTGGCCTGCAGATTTTTTAAGTTGGGATAATCTAGGCGAATGTCATATTTTTGCCGTTTTTGATGGCTTCGGTTTTGACATATAGCTTACCACGCTTCTCATCGATTTCTAGCTTATCGGTGATTTGGTAGCCTTGTGCTTCGATGATGGTGCGAGCTTTTTCAAGGTTTTGATGGACTGTTGGGTCTTGATAAGCGGTGCGTTCTAGATGGTTATCGTCTGCGTGAGCCATGCCGATACTTGCAGTGGTCAAGGCTAGGGCAATGGCTAGGGCTTTTGTAATTTTCATGATATTTCTCTATGTAATGAGTTGTAATGAGCCTAATTGGCTTGGTCTTATTATATAACAACACCAAGCCAATGATGAGTTATTTTTGTATAAAAAGTTATAATGATTGTTTCTTTAAAACTTCGCCAACAGCTCATCAAGCCCTAACAGCTCTTTATCACCACACCCACGCTTGGCGTATTCGTATTTGCCTTCTGCCAAGTTACGCTCGGACACGACAATGCGGTGTGGGATACCGATAAGCTCCAAATCGGCAAATTTCACGCCCGCCCGCTCGTCTCTGTCGTCTAATAGGACGTTTACGCCTTTGTCTTTTAGGGTGCTATACAGCTCGTCCGCTTTGGCTTCTGCCGAGCCGTCTTTGGATTTCATGGGAACGACCGCCACATAGAATGGGGCGATGTTGTCGGTAGGGTCTGGCGTGTCCGCCCACAGACAGCCCTTGTCGTCGTGGTTTTGTTCTAGGCTTGCCGAAATGATACGACTAACCCCAATGCCATAACAGCCCATCATGAGCGTAACTGGCTTGCCTTCTTTACCAAGGACGGCACAGTTTAGGGCGTGCGAGTATTTATCGCCAAGCTGAAAGATATGCCCCACTTCAATGCCACGCTTGATTTGTAGCACGCCTTTACCGTCAGGGCTTGGGTCGCCGTCCACCACGTTGCGAATGTCGGCAACCTCTGCATAGACCGCATCACGCTCCCAGTTCATGCCTTTTGTGTGTTTGTCTGCTACATTTGCCCCACTCACAAAATCCGCCATGACGGACGCACTTCTATCAGCGATGACAGGTATGCCATATTTTGCCAAGTCCACGCTGATATAGCCTTTGATGAGACCTGCTTCTTTCATCTCATCTTCGCTTGCCATTTCTAGCGGTGCTTTGATTTGGGGCAACTTCTCCGCTTTTAGCTCGTTTAGGGTGTGGTCGCCACGCAACACAAGGGCGACAAGTTTTGGCATATCGGGCGTGTCTTCTGAATACGAGCCTTTGACGATGAGCGTTTTTACCGTGCGTGATAGCTCAATGCCCAAATGCTCTGCCACTTCTTCACAAGTGGGCATATTTGGCGTATCTACGTCCGTGCGTGGCTCACTTGGGGGCTGGCGTGTGGCGGTGCAGACGGCTTCGGCAAGCTCTACGTTGGCTGAATAATCCGACTCGGTGCTAAATGCGATGTCGTCTTCTCCGCTGTCGGCTAGGACGTGAAATTCATGACTGGCAAATCCGCCAATAGACCCCGTGTCCGCTTGCACCGCCCTAAAATCAAGCCCCAAACGGGTAAAAATGCGAGTGTAGGCTTCATAAAAGTCTTGATAAGTCTTGGCAAGGCTGTCTTTATCAATATGAAAAGAATAGGCGTCTTTCATGGTAAATTCCCTTGCTCTCATCACCCCAAAACGTGGGCGAATCTCATCACGGAATTTGGTTTGGATTTGATAATAAGTGGCAGGGAGCTGTTTGTAGCTTTTTAATTCGCCACGAGCGATGTCGGTGATGACTTCTTCGTGGGTAGGTCCTAGCACAAAATCACGGCTATGGCGGTCTTTAAAGCGAAGTAGCTCCGCCCCATAATCTTCCCAACGCCCACTCTCTTGCCACAGTTCGCCAGGTTGGGTGACGGGCATAAGTAGCTCTTGGGCACTGATGCGTTCCATCTCTTCACGGACGATTTTTTCCACTCGTTTTAGCACACGCAAGCCTGTTGGCATCCACACATACAAGCCTGAGGCAAGTTTGCGAATAAGTCCTGCTTTTATCATAAGCTGGGCAGAGATGATGTCGGCATCGCTTGGGGTGTTGCGAAGGGTGGCTAGGGTGAATTGACTGGCTTTCATAAAATTCTCGCTGATTGGTGTTTGGTATTGTGGATTGTCATGCTTTGGGCAGATTTGTAGGGGTAAATCACATTTGCCCTGTAAACGCATTGATTTTTTGAGCGAATACATTGCTCTTACGCATCCAAATTTTTTACAATATCTCTTGGTTAAACAATCCCAAATCTTAAATTTAGTAAAAACGTATTATATTAAAGTAAACTTTGGTAACTGTGCAAGTCTTTTTATAAAAATTTTAAAAATTTATTCCCATAAAGTGCTATGATGATCCAACTTATCAATCTTTCTCTTTCATTTTACTCCATCCAATCTTAAGGAGACACATGAGCATATCAACCCCAAAATCCAAAAAAGCCAATAAATTCACCCTATTTTGTATCGTGGCGGTCATGGCAATGATTGCATTTTTGGCAGTTTTTTGGACGTTAAAATTGACCGAAGAGCCTGCCGTATCCGCCATTAGCCGAGACGGTGTTGTTACCGAAATCCAAAAAATGGCTCGCCTAAATACCGTTGCTTTTGGCGTGGACACGGTCATCACCGCCCAAAAAGAAGGCAATTGGTACAAGCTATGGCAGGACGAACAAAAGGGGCTGTTTGTTGCTCGTGGGCGGGTTTTGGCAGGCGTGGATTTGGGTAAAATCACGGCGGACAACGTGCAAGTTACCTTTGACCCCCAGACCGACCCAAAAGTCGCCCCACACGCCAACATCACGGTAACGCTCCCGCCATCGCAGGTGTTTGAGGTGTTCCTTGATGACATACAGGTCTATGACTGGAAAACAGGGCTGTTTGGCGTGGTGGATAACGACCCTGAGATTTTAAATCAAGCCCAAACATCCGCCAAAGCCGAAGTACTAAAAAAAGCGTGCCAAGGCGACATCATGACCCTTGCCACCGATAACGCCACCGAACAAATCAAGGGCTTATTTGCCTTGACAGGGGCGACTGTGGTGGTCAATGGCGATGTGGGGGCGTGTTGAATTTAAATAAATGTTATTAATGCATGACATTTAAAATGTTAAATAATAACATTTCATCAAATTGATAAAATGGATAAATGTGTCCATAAAATCATCAATTTGCCCAAATAATACACAAAACATACTTAATTTATACCCATAATATTTTTATGGGTATAAAAATATTGCTCAATGGTAAAATATTTTTACTGTTTGGTATAGCCGTAAACCAAATTATGTTATAAAATAGAATCAGCAAATTAACAACCTAAATTTGCTGTTTTATCTCTGTTATTATTTAAAATTAATGTTTTGGCGTGATATCATGTCAAAATAGCCGTTAAATGTGCCTGACTTTGGTAATTTGTTGATTAAAATTAATTTTTTATCAAATGCTAATCAATAGCGATAACGAATTTTTGATAAATTTTATAACTTATCGATAATTACTCTCATTTGTATCATGAAGCGACATCATTTTAAATAAAAAATAAAGCACTCATTCTAACTGCCATACCAAATTTTTTAACATGATATTAGATAATGGTATTTTATTAAATTTTAAAATTTTCTGACCGAATTTTTAAAATTTTATTTAAAATCAACAATTATCACCAATGGTCGTATTAATTAAATGTGATATTGGGATAAAAGAAAAACATAAATCAAATATTGATTTATGGTGTATCGGGTTACTTATAAAATTAAGCAGATATTTTCTTTATCAAAAAATATCAGGACAATGGCGTTAGGCAATTTAGACTAATAATCTCCAAGCAATTGCTTTGGTTGAGAGTAAATCATGACGAGTACTGATAGCAAAAATACGATGCGTATTGCCATGGTTGGTGTTAGCCCTGCTGACCAAATTACTTTTAAAGGATATTTGCGTGTCCTATTGCGTTTGGACGTGGCTTTGGATTGGGTATCTGCTCAGGTTAATGATGTGGATTTATATGTCATCAATCAAGATTTTAAACATTCTGCCAGCGTACAAAAACTAATAGAATTGCACCCACGCACACCCATCTTATACGTCAGTCGCAACCTGACAGGTGATGGTGGTATCGTTGGCGACTCACTGGTATTACCCCTAAAACAAATCAATGCCTTAAATGACTGGCTTCATGAAAAAGTGGATGTATTAAAGGGTCTGCCTTATCAAAAATCAAGCACGTCTGGTAAGCCTGACAAAACAAGCACCCAAACCAATCAGGAGAATCAAACCAGCCAGTCAGCCCAAACTGCTTACACAGCACAATCGCCACAGTCTACCACATCAAAGTTAGATGACATGATAGACTTGATTAAGACGTTGCACGCTCGTCCTAAGTCCTTATTTGAGCTGACCCAAGATGGAGAGGTGTTGGCTGTTATTGATGGGGTGCGCCAGTTGGTATGGCTAAAAAGTGCCAAAGTGGCAGACATGACGACATGGCGACTGCGTGTGTATGGCGGTGTGGCAGGCGAGCCTAAGCAAGCCATAGACATGAATCAGTGGCTGTATCAGATGGCATGGGCGAATGCTGAGATGTTATTACCACTCATCGATGGCAATGCCCGCTATCAGCTTCGTTCATGGGCAAAGCCTGATAATAATGCCGACAGACGCATTATCTTGCGGACAATGGTTGCCTTAGAAGATACAGCACGCACGGTAGATGAGATTGTGGCACGCACGGGACTAGGTCGTCCTATCGTCCAAAAAGTGATTGTCTCGCTACTGCTTTCTCAGCATTTGATGGATGATAACTACCAAAACGTGAATGCGACCATCATGCAGACATCGACCGTGGCACCAGTGACAGTCACAGCTCCTACACCTGTGAGCGAGCCTGAACCAAGACCTGAGCCAAAAACCGCCGAACAACAAGAGAAAATCGGTTTCTTGTCACGTCTGCGTCGTAAACTGGGGTTGTGATGACATGTCCTAATTGCAATGTTTGTATTTTTATCATACAATAAATTTATCATTATTTACATTTTCATGTTATTTATATTTAATATAGTTATTTAGGTAGCACTTATGCAACGTCTTAAAATTGTATTTAGTGGCCCTATGGGTGCAGGTAAGACCCAGGCCATCTCTAGTCTCTCTGACATTCCTGTGGTCTCAACCGAGGTCATGAATACCGACCTTGACACCAACGCCAAGCTTTTGACCACAGTCGGCATGGATTATGGCGAGCTGACCATTGATGGTGGGGCAAGTATTGGTCTTTACGGCACCCCAGGGCAGGAGCGTTTTAACTTCATTTGGCCCATCCTATCCCAAGGTGCTTTGGGCGTGGTGATTTTGATTGACCATTCGGCACCTGATTCTGTGGCAGATTTGGCACATTATTTAAAGATTTTTGATGGCATTTATGATGGTCGTATCGTGTTGGGTATCAGTCAAGTGGACAAAATGCCCGAGCGTGAATTCTCCATTTATCGTGATTATCTAGCGAGCATTGGGCGTAACTTACCACTATTCCCTGTGGACATGCGTAAACGTGAAGATGTCTTGTTACTCGTTGAGAGTATCATCGCTAGCCTAGAACAGTCTGAGTAAATCACTTGACAACACTGACATACAAATAAACATCTTGGAGTAAAATAATGAGTCTTAGCCCTTTTAAATTGGATTCTAATCGTGTCAAGCCTGCTGAGCAATTTGTGACACTTTCAAAAGAAGTGCTTCATGAGTTGGTGCATTCTACCACAGGCGTAGATGGTGTATTACTGGCATCGACCGATGGTTTTGAAGTATCATCTATCTTTCAAAAAAACTATGATGGCAATAAACTCTCAGCAGTCGGTTCATCCATCTTGGCACTGGTACAAGCCTTGACTGCTGAGGCTCAGCTGACTGGGTGTCGTTCGGTGATTTTGGATGCTGAAAATGGCAAAATTATGATTAGTGCCGTGCCAAATGTCAATCAGCCCATGATTTTGATTGTGGTTACCAAACAGCAGGTTCTACTCGGGCAAATCATGCACGCCATGAATAAAGCCACCACTCGTTTGGTGGAGCTTGACGGTCAACATCACGGCAAATAAGCAAATGCTTGTCATAAAAACAGTCCAGACACATGGACTGTTTTTTTTGTTGGGTGTGTTCATACAGGATTGGGCAGTTTTGTTATTGATTGATACACAAAAATGTATCATTTGTCAATTAATGTTAGGATAATTTGCTGTTTTGGTATAAAATAGGTAATTGTATCAGTTTGGCTGATGTTTATTGAAAAATAAGTACATCAATACACTAAAATCCATAAGTGCTGTGTACTTTTGTGTTAAAAAATGGGGCTTTAAAACATTTTAAGGTGTGTTTAGGGCGTGCCTACCATTGATAACATTTTATAAAATGCAAATATCAAAGGCAGGCACCCCTAAAAAGCATTGCTTTGGCAATCTGTTTTTACCATGATTTAAGGCACGTTATTTAACATGCATTAGGGCATGCCCTAAAAATAGAATAAATTAATTTTTAATTTTTAATTATTATTAAATTAATATCAAGTAATTTTTTAATAATTGTTTAACGATTGTTTAATAATAATTTAATTAGCATTTAAAATTCATCATGGCACATTGATGTGTTATATCATCGGTGTGCCAAATAGATAAGGTTGGTTATGGGCGGTTTATTAGATTTACGCTATAAAAGTTTGCTGTTATCGCTGGCAGTCTTTTTGGCATTGGTCGCTGGCATTTTGGGGCAAAAAACAGCTAC
>NZ_MXAN01000001.1 GCF_002027545.1 Moraxella lacunata | reverse complement strand
TTATGGTATCTACACGTCCATATTGCAAAATTGCCTCAATTAAAGAGTGTCATATCTTTAAATAATACCATCAAATCAAACCCCCAATTAACCCCTTAAAAACCATTGCCAAAACCACCCATTTCATTTATAATAAAAACCTTAGTCGGGGTGCTTTTTATTTAACCAAAAAGCTGAGATAATACCCGTGAACCTGATACAGTTAATACTGGCGTAGGAAACTAAATGCGTGATTTACCTCATGTTTTTGTCGGCTTGACTGTATTTGCCTTTGGGTTACCCCAAGGGTTTTTTATTGACATTGAATGGAGTTGTTATGTTAGCTCAGTTAAGCCCAAAATTATTATCCGTCATCGCCCTTGGAGCAAGCCTATGTGTGGCGGGGTGTAACAAACCTGCCGACACGTCCGCCAAGCCCGCCCAAGACCCTGCCAAAACCGAAAAGCAAGAGCTTATCATCGCCCTAGACTGGGTGCCCAACACCAACCACACTGGGCTGTATGTGGCACTGGATAAGGGCTATTTTGCCGAGCAAGGCTTTGATGCCAAAATCGTTCAGCCGTCCGAAGACAGTACGTCCACATTGGTGGCGAACGAGCGTGCCGATTTGGGCGTGTATTTTCAGCCGAACATGGTCAAACGCCTAAACAAAGGCGAGCCGATTACCGCCATCGGAGCCATCGTTCAGCACAACAACGCAGGACTGTTGTCGCTCAAATCATTAGGAGCAACCACGCCAAAAGACTTGCACGGCAAACGCTACTCAACGTGGGAAGACCCTGTGGACGACAAGACGGTGGCAAGCCTTGTCGGTGAGCCACTAAACCCAATCCCTGGGGAGAGTACGGACGCAACAACCGCCTTGCGTATGAACCAATTTGACTATATTTTGGCGTATTATAGTTGGGACGGCATTCACGCAGGACTCAAAGGCGTGGAGACCAATTTCTTTTATCTAAAAGACTCAAACCCTGTGTTTGACTATTATTCGCCCGTTATCATCGCCAACAGCAACGAGCTACAAAAAGACCCTGAACGCTACAAAAAAGCCATGACCGCCATCAGTCAAGGCTACACCTATGCCAGTCAGCACGCCGATGAAAGTGCTAAGATTCTTATCAAGCACGCCCCCGAGATTAACCCCGAGCTTGCCAAAGCCAGTCAGCAATATATGTCAGGGCAATATCTGGCAGAAGACGGCAGTTGGGGGCGGTTTGATTATAATCGCTGGGACAATTTCTTTAAATGGGTATACGATAATAAACTCATTGATAAGCCATTCGCCCCGCAAGCAGGGGTTAGCAACGATTATTTGCCTAATGATGCAAAATGATGATATTGATTTTGTGATTAACTAATCTAAGCAATATTTGTGTAGGGGCGTGTTGCACACGCCCTTTGTACGTTCTATCTTAACCCTAATGCGATTTCAAATACTCACTATAAAAAGGACACCCCATGACCACCCCAACCGCCAAATTGCAACTTGTTGATATTCATCATGAATTTGATGATAAGCCATTATTTGCCAAGTTGAATTTAACCATTTATCAAGGCAAAATCGTTGCCATTGTTGGGGCAAGTGGCGTGGGTAAGACGACTTTGTTTAACATCGCCTCAGGGCTTATCATGCCAAAATCAGGTAAGGTCTTGATAGACGGCAAGGACAGCACAGGGCAGGCAGGGGGCGTGGGGTATATGCTCCAAAAGGATTTGTTGTTGCCCTTTAAAAGTGTATATGACAACATTGCCTTGCCTTTGACCTTACAAAACCTGCCAAAATCCGCCATTCATGACAAAATCATGCCCCTACTACCTGCCTTTGGGCTTGATGAGTTATACCACAAATACCCTGCTCAGCTCTCAGGCGGACAACGTCAGCGAGTGGCACTACTTCGCACGTATCTAAGTAATGACAGCCTTATGCTCTTAGATGAGCCATTTTCGGCATTGGATTTTGTTACCAAAAATCAGATGTATGAGTGGTTTGGGGCATTTCAAAAAGATAAAGGACTGACTTGCCTAATTATCACGCATGACATTGATGAGGCGATTTATTTGGCAGATGAATTGTATGTGTTAAAGGGGTTTCCTGCCACGCTGGCTCATCATTTTGTCATTGATAAATCGCCACATTTTTTGCAAAGTGTAGAATACCTAAACCTAAAACAAGATGTGCTTAGAGCGATACAGAGCTAAGTGGTTGTATGAATTTAAATGCCCCCAATAAACACCAAACCCACACCAAATTAAATTTTACTCTTAGTTTTCCATTTTTAAAAACGTATTTTTAAAATTTTGATATTGAATAATACCCCCACAAGCCCCACATTACACCTTTGGCAATTTGCCTGATTCGCCACTTTTTCCTTTAATAATTTATAAAAAATAATCATGTCTTTATTTCGCTACTTTGAAAACCGCCTAAACCCCTACCCCGACAGTCCCATGCCTACTCCCGACCCCAGTCAGCGTGGGTTTTTTGCGTTTTTGTGGGCGTGTACCGAAGGGGCGAGATTTTGGATTGGGGTGCGTATCGTGCTGTCGATACTGCTTGGGATATTTAGCTCGCTGTTGTTTGCATGGGCGGGCGATGTCGTGGACTGGCTGACCGTTTATACCCCCGAGATCCTATGGCAAGAAAAAGGGGCGACCATTACGCTGATTTTGGGGCTGTGCGTGCTGTCCATTTTTGGCGAATTTATCGGTAACTTAATCCGCTTTCAGGTATTACAAGGGGTCATGCCGATGCGACTGCGGTGGTGGTTTCATAAGCACATGCTCGGGCAGTCCATGCAGTTTTATCATGATGAGTTCTCAGGGCGTGTCTCCGCCAAAGTCATGCAAACCGCCCTATCGGTGCGTGATACGATTATGACGATGGCAGAGATGGTGTCGTTTGTCGTGGCGTATTTGGTGACCAGTGGCGTGATTTTGCTCGGGCTGGATATTTGGCTGTTTTTGCCCTTTGTGGCATGGCTGATTTGTGTGGCGTGCATGATGAAATTTTTCTTGCCCCGCCTGCGTGAGACCGCCAGCAACCAAGCGGACGCTCGTGCCTTGATGACAGGGCGTGTAACTGACGCTTATGCCAACATCAGTGCGGTCAAGCTGTTTAGCCATTCTAATCGTGAGCTGTCCTACGCCAAATCCGCCATGAGCGAGTTCATGACTACCGTCCACGCCCAAATGCGGTGGGTGTCCATACTAGGGACGACGACCGAGACGCTCTCGCTTATCATGATAGTCGGTAGTACCGCCATCGGCGTGTATCTATGGATGATGGGCGAAGTAAGCGTGGGGGCGATTGCGGTGGTAAGTGGTATCGCCCTACGTCTAAAAGGCATGATTCAGTGGATTATGTGGGAGATGGCAAGCCTGTTTGAGCATATTGGCACGGTGCAGGACGGCATGAGAACACTAACCACACCCCACGCCATCACGGATAGGGCTGATGCTAGTGAGCTTGTGGTGGCACGGGGAGAGATTGCGTTTAAGGACGTAACCTTTAACTACGGGCGTGGCGAAGATAGAACTGCTCTATTTGATAAGTTCAACCTAGCCATTCAAGCAGGCGAAAAAATCGGTCTGGTCGGTCGCTCTGGGGCAGGTAAATCCAGCCTTGTCAATCTGCTACTGCGTTTTTATGACGTGGATGGGGGCAATATCAGCATTGATGGGCAGGACATCAGTGCTGTTACTCAAACGTCACTTCGCCAAAATATTGGCATGGTCACCCAAGACACCGCCCTACTGCACCGCACCGTGCGTGAGAACATCGCCTATGGCAGACCTGATGCCACCGATGATGAAATCATCGCAGCGGCACGCCTCGTCCACGCATGGGATTTTATTCAAACCTTAGAAGACAAACATGGCAACACCGGACTTGACACCGAAGTGGGCGAACGTGGCGTGAAACTCTCAGGCGGTCAGCGTCAGCGTATCGCCATCGCTCGGGTCATGCTCAAAAACGCCCCCATCTTACTGCTTGATGAAGCAACCTCTGCCCTAGACAGCGAAGTGGAACACGCCATCACCCAGAGCCTAGATGAGATGATGAAAGGTAAAACGGTCATTGCCATCGCTCACCGTCTCTCAACCATCGCCAGCCTTGATAAGCTCGTGGTCATGGACAAGGGCGAGATTATCGAGATGGGCAGTCATGACGAACTCATCGCCCAAGACGGGATTTATGCCAACCTATGGGCAAGACAGTCGGGCGGATTTTTGGGTGAGATGTAAGCAAACATACTCAACTACACAGTGTAACACAACCGACAACCCTGTAACAATTTACCACCAAAACAACGCCCAATACATATAGATGATTAAGGTAAATTTCTTATAATTTTTAAAATTTACCTTGATTTTATTTTTAAGATTTTTAAAAGAGAACCCCATGAAAACCCTACCCTTTTACAAAGTAGCACTTGGTGCCATCGCCTTGACCGCCCTGCCTGCCATGGCTCAACTAAACATCCAAACAGGCATCGCCCCTGCCATGCGTGGTGAACTAACCACGCCCATCTCCCACGCCAACACCGCCAATCTACTTGGTCAGTCTGTGGCAGGCGTGCCATCCATCAATGCCAATATCTCTAACATCAATCGTATTCCCACCATTACCATCAATGCCAACCAAAGCGGTAGTACCCGCCTTGATGTGAGCCTGATTGATGATTTTATTGACGATGTCTCGCCCAATGCTCGCCACTATCCACCGAATTTCCCCAATCGCACTACTGAATTTGTCACAGGTGAGAACATCAAATATCTCTCTGACTGGCTAGAACCCTACGCCAATGCCAATGATGCCACCCTTGATGTCATCTTGCGTGCCGCTAAAATCAACGGCATGGCACGCAACTTAAACATCGGCACCGACTATACCCAACGTGCCAATAAATACATGGCAAAAGCCGTCAATCTCGCCCCCAATAATGCCGAAGCCAATTTCCTATATGGCATGATGATTAGTGAAGGCGGTGGCTTTATTGAAGGGCAAAAATACTTACAAAAAGCTGCCAGTCTCGGCTATGTGGAAGCCGAGCAAAGTCTTGCCCAAGCCGAGCTACTGGCGGACAACCACGCAGGGGCATTGTCTCGCCTAAGAGCCTTACAAAGTCAGCACCCGACCAATGCTCAGATTGCCGAGCAGGTTCGTATCGTTGAAAATGGCGGTTATTATATTTGGAACATCAAAAACGACAACATCAATGTTAAGCCATTGCAATTAGCCAGCAATCAATAAAATACTTGCTAATGCTTTAAAAATAAATCCATCAAACATTCCTTTTGATGGATTTTTTGTGTAAAATTATTAGGGAGACATTAACACAACAAGACCTGTATGAGCACCAAACTTACGCTAAGCACCCTAAGCCTTGCCCTAACGCTTATCATCACAGGGTGTAGCACGCTTCACAAGCCCAAACAAATCCAATCCAAAATCATCGAAACCCACCGTGCCAACATCACCACCCGCCCACAAATCAGTGCCGTGGCAAGCAGCATCTTACTGTCATCAGGTCTGACCCAAGATGAGTGTATGAATGCCTTTGATGACTGTTTGGACAAGGTCAAAGAAGTACTTGCCTTTGGCAATCCGCAAGTTGCCGTCAATGACCGCCAACACCAACACATCGCCAGACCCACCCTTGCCCTACTCTCCGAGTTATACTACACCAAAGCCCTAAGCCTTGGCGAGCAGGACGCTTGCCAAAGCCCCACCCGTCCACCGCTAGACCCCCATTATGCCAATGCTCCACTGTCCGCTAGCGAGCAAGCTGATGAACAAAAGGAGCGTCACGCCTGCCTATCCGCCAAGCGAGATGCCATCAAGGCAAGCATTAACCACAGCTATGCTTATCTGTTTTATGATAACTTAACAGGACGACAGACCACATCACCCCTAGTCACCGAGAGCGACATCAAGGCTCAGGACTTGTACCATGTGGCGAGCAACGCCTTGATTGGCGAGCTGTATAAAGTCCAAAACGGGGCTTTTGCCGACGCTCATCAGCAGGGCTTTAATCTCACCCCCGCCAGTGACTACGGTCATATCCTTGCCAACAGCTACCGCAGCGATGATGTTACCGTCAATCTCTACCTTGTCAATGACCCTGACTACATCACAAATCCAGACAAACACCCACACAACCAGCACCTACTCTCTGACCTAGTTTCAGCTTATGACTCACGTTTGGCAGACCTAAACACCACCAGTAGCCGAGCAGGTTTGGGCATACCTTATGTGGGCGTGCTGTCCGACCGCCCGATGATTACCGTACGAGAGCTGGTTAGTCAGAACCCATCCACCGAGCCACGTACCAATCACGCCACTGACAGCCCTAACGCCAACCCTGCCGATAACCCAACCGACAGCCCAACCAATGACATCAAGGCAAATAACCCCCTACTTAGCCAAGACCTTGACAGTATCGCCAGTCGCATTCATCCTACAGGACACATGCTTCTGACAGGCGTGGTCAAGCCCCAAGGCACGCACTTGTCCGATGTGCTGTCAGCAAACGTGCTAGACGTGCATTTTTTCAACCCTTATAAAACCAAAGACGTTGAGATTTTGGGCAAAAATTACCCCCTATCGGCAAACTTCTCAGCAGGGTATGCCCTATGGCTTGCCGAGAACCAACTGCAAGGCGTGGGCATTTTAAACATGCTAAACAAAAACACCGCCACCCTGCCCCAACTATTCATGTTAAAGCCCTACGACCCCAACCAAAAAGTCATCATCATGATACATGGCTTGGCGTCTAGCCCTGCCACATGGGTCAATCTTACCAACAATCTCTTTGCCGACCCCGTCCTGCGTGATAACTACCAAGTATGGCAAGTATTCTACGCCACCAACCTACCCATGCTCGAAAACCGCTACCAAATCCGTGAAGTCATCGACACCGCCTACACACTCACCGACCCCAACGGCACTCACCCTGCCAGTCGTCATAGCGTGATTATCGGGCATAGCATGGGTGGTATCATGGCAAGAATGCTTGTCTCGGATGATGATTTATTGCCCCGATTGGATGATTTGGGAAAATTGGATGATTTGGACGAATTGGTTGATGCCACGCATATAGACAGCATGGATGATGGCGACCTAAATAAAATCACCAACAACCAAATCCGCCCCCACAACAATGCCGCAATCAGACAGCTACTGGCGGACACTTATCAAGAAGATTTTCACAACCGCTTTGCCCTACACGCCCTGCCACAGGTTGATACAGCGGTGTTTATCTCCGCCCCTTTTGCAGGCACGGACTATGCCGACCGCTGGTTTACCCGCTTTGCCCGCCGTGTCGTCCGCCTACCCCTAGACATCACCAAAACCGTGACTGACACCATCATAAACAGCGGACAAGTGGACAGCACCCAACTCCAAAACAGTGCCATCGGCTCACTCTACCTACAAAACGGACCCAGCCAGCTCTCCGACCAGTCCGCCTTTATAAAACTTACCAAAGAGCTAACCATCAATGACAATGTCGCCTATCACACCATCATGGGCGACCGTGTTGGCAGTGCCGAGGGCTTACAGGGCAATTTGGTCGGGCAAAATCTCTCTGACGGCATTGTCCCCTATGACAGCTCCCACCTAGACGGGGCAGTCAGCGAAACAGTCGTCACAGGTGGGCATAATATTCACGAAAACCCCAAAACCATTTTGCAATTACGCAAAATCCTACACGAGCATTTGGCACGTCATGGTGACCATGTGACAACAGATGTGGCAAATGATGAAAAATATGGGCAAGATAAAGAAAGTAGAAATCCCAAAATGGATGACATTGACGAAAAAAGTGTTGAAGAAGAGATAAAACCCAATCTCAATTAATATGGTAATTTTTTGGTGATTGGGTGGTTTTTGAAACGTAGGGGCGGAATCACATTCGCCGTTGATGAATCAATGACTTATATAAATTTGGGCTCTGGTTCAAAAAGTATGCTACAAGGAAAACCGTTCGTGGTGAGCTTGTCGAACCATAACGGTTTTCCGCCACCCGCAGGCAAGCTCAGGGCGAACGGAAAACCTAGTTTAGCATACTTTTTAGACTACTACCTAAATTTGAAAATGGGCGGTTATTTTACAGACCAATCAAACACCCAAAGCCCCACGCCATCACCATCCACCGCCCCAATCACCGCTTGCACTTTGTCATCAACATATCGCCAATCGCCAAGCACCATGCGTTTTTTGTCGCCCAATGTATGCACGGCAGGTCGGTGCGTATGTCCGTGTAGTAGGATATTGCACGTTTGCATGGCGTGATTGACCGCTTGGGCGTTTACGTCCATGATGGTGGTGGATTTTTGGTGTTTATCGCTCTGGGATTTGGTTTTGATGTTGTGGGCAAGGCGTTGGCGGTGGGCTAGGGGCTGTTTTAAAATAAGCCAAGAGATAACAGGATTTTGGATAATTTTGCGGTAACGCTGATACGCCTTATCATCGGTACACAGGCGGTCGCCATGTTCTAGGCGGATATGTGTGTCATCTTGTAATGTCAAAAAGTGCGGTTCTTTGATAAGTTTGCCGTTAAAGGTATCGCACAGGCTTTGACGAATGGCAAAATCTCTGTTGCCGTGCATGACATAAATGGCGGTGTTTGTAGAGAGCGTTTTTAGGGCGTGTAAAATGGGCGTTAAAAAATGCCGTGCTTTTTTGTCATCGGATAAGGTCAAATAATCATCATCGCCAATCCAGCCGTCCAACCAATCGCCCAAAATGTACAAACTTTTTAGATTTGGCAAAACACACAAATCCTTGATAAGTGCCAAAAACGCCTGATTTAGGGTAGGTGTGTCGTTTGATAAATGCAAATCACTGACAAATACCGTACGGATATCGTGGGGGCAAGTGGTTAATAAATGGTCAAATTGTTGCATGGCAAGACTTTATCAAGACTTTATGAATGATAAAAAGGGCGAATGTGATTCGCCCCTACAACCAAAAAACTTAGGCTAATTATTGGCTGATTATTTAGAAACCACTTTGGCAGAGTTAATGACAATCGGTGTGGTTGGCACGTCTGAGTGATAGCCATAACGCCCCGTTGGTACGCCTTTGATTTGGTTTACCACGTCCATGCCGTCCGTTACTTTACCAAATACCGCATAGCCCCAACCTTGTGGTGTGGGACTGCTGTAATTCAAAAAGTCGTTGTTTTTGACATTAATAAAAAATTGAGCAGTCGCTGAATGTGGGTCAGATGTACGAGCCATGGCGATGGTGCCGATGTCATTTTTTAGACCGTTGTCGGCTTCGTTTTTGATTGGCGTGCCGGTGCGTTTTTCGTTCATGTCGCTGTCCATACCACCGCCTTGAATCATAAAGCCGTCAATCACACGATGAAAAATCGTGCCGTCATAATGACCGCTTTCGACATAGTCAAGGAAGTTTGCCACCGTAACAGGGGCTTTTTCGGCGTTTAGTTCAATGACAATCGCACCGTGTGTGGTGTCAAACTCTACAACAGGCATATCCATAGGAGTTCCTTAAAATTAAGTTAAAATGAAAAAAGATGGCGTAGTATAGCACAAAATCGCCAAAATTTGATAAATAACACAAAAAACAACAAAAGCACACAAAAGGTTATCATGGCTTGAATGTATCGCAATTTTGATACTTATCGTAAAATCCAATAAATCACTCAAAAATCCCATTTGTCTTTTGGGTACGTTTGTTTTAGAGTAACGTTAAGTGAGCAAACCACTTTTACCTAAGTTTGTAAAAGTCATAAGCAAGGAGAAGTTATGACAAGCTATGTCGCCCATATCCCTGATGAAAAAGGATTTATCGCTTATGGCGATGATGAAAATGCCGTGTGGCGAGACTTATTTGCACGCCAAAAGACAAATCTACCAAACAAAGCCTGTACCGCCTATCTTGATGGGCTTGCCAAATTAAACCTGCCAGATGAGCGTATCCCACAGCTTTTTGATGTTGATGATGTGCTTTTGCGTGAGACGGGCTGGCGGACGTCTGCCGTGCCTGCTCTGATTTCGTTTGGTAAGTTTTTTAAATTGCTTGCCAACAAAGAATTTCCCGTGGCGACGTTTATTCGCACCAGAGAAGACTTTGATTATATCCAAGAGCCTGATATTTTTCATGAAATTTTGGGTCATTGCCCCATGCTCACCCACCCCGCCTTTGCCAAATTTACCGAAGTTTATGGCAAATTGGGCGTGAATGCCACCAAAGAAGAGCGGGTGTTTTTGGCTCGTCTATATTGGTTTACCATGGAATTTGGGCTTATCAATACCCCTGATGGCTTGCGAATCTATGGGGGCGGGATTTTAAGCTCGCCTGCCGAGACCAACTACGCCCTAAGCGACACGCCAGAGCTTCGCCCCTTTGACATCATGGACGTGCTAAGAACGCCTTATCGCATTGACAAGGTTCAGCCGATTTATTATGTGATTGATGATGAAGAAACTTTGTTTGATGTGGCGAACATGGACATTTTGACAAAGGTGCATGAAGCGATGAGCCTTGGGCTTTATGAATTGCACCCAAGCCTAAGACAAAGCGCTTGATTATCAAAAATTAACTGAATTTTAAATTTAACTTAATTTACAGGAAAATCCCATGACAACAGACCTAAAATCCGCCTTTTGTGAAGCGTGCCAAGCCGATGCCCCAAAAGTGAGTGATGAAGAGCTTGTCTTGTTTATGAAACAGTTGCCTGATTGGGCGGTCATCTCAGAAATGGTGGGCGATACTGCTGTTTTGCAACTAAAACGGGTATTTAAATTCAAAAATTTCAAAGATGCCATGGCGTTTAGCAATCGGCTTGCCGAGCTTGCCGAAAGCGAAGGGCATCACCCTGCCATTTTGACCGAATGGGGTAAAGTTACGGTGAATTGGTGGTCGCATAGCATTAAGGGCTTGCACAAAAACGACTTTATTATGGCAGTCAAGACCGATGAGCTGGCAAAATAGGTGTTGATTTTTGGGTGTTACGCCCCCTTTTATGCACCCATACTTAAAAGACATTTTAACCAAACAATACCAAAATCCCGTAATAATATTATGGGATTTTTTAAAAAATCATTATTTAGCAGTATTAATTATCAATCAATTCCCTTTGGATAGCCCTGCCATGCTTGACATCATCAATGGCTTTTAAAAGCCGTTTGGCATTGGCAGGACTTGATAATAAATATTCGGTTTCATCGCAAGGTGTTTTTGATACATTATCGCAATCTGGCTGATGATTGGTAAGGGCTTGATTGTTTGATAAACTGATTTTTGACATGGGTATCACAAGGCGTATTTTTGCCAAAATTTTAACGTAAGTTTTGACCCAAAATCAATTGTTATTTTAGTTAAAATTTTGTAGAATAGATAGGGTGTGTTGAACCCTTATAACACAATTTACATTTTAGAAAGTTCATAGAAATAGAATGATGTTTTTGCATGAAAAATGGCTAAATCTTGTTTTTCTGTGTCAAAAACTTGCTTGATAGAATGACTATCAATCTGCCAATCTGCGTTTTTTTCTTGAAAAACGTACGATTTTTCTCATTTTTCATTGCAAATACAAAAGTTCAGCACACCCTAGTTAATTTCCCTATTTTATTAAGAATTTTTATGACCGACCTACCCGAAAAAAACGACTTTATCCGCCAAATTATCCGTGATGACCTAGCAAGCGGTAAACATGACAGCATTTTGACCCGTTTTCCACCCGAGCCAAACGGCTATTTGCACATCGGACACGTCAAATCCATTTGCCTAAATTTTGGCGTGGCACAGGAGTTTAATGGGGCGTGTAACCTACGCTTTGACGATACCAACCCCACCGCCGAAAAGCAGGATTATGTGGACAGCATTAAGGCGGACGTGGAATGGCTTGGCTTTGACTGGGCAGGGGACGTGCGTTATGCGTCGCATTATTTTGACAAATTGCACGAGTGGGCGGTACAGCTTATCAAGCAAGGCGATGCCTATGTGGACTTTCAAACGCCTGATGAGATTCGTGAACACCGTGGCGGTTTTGGTAAGCCGTCCGTTGAGTCGCCACAGCGTAACGCCACCATAGAGGAAAATTTGGCTCGTTTTGACGACATGAAAAACGGCAAATACAAAGAAGGCGAGGCGGTACTGCGTGCCAAAATTGACATGAATCACGCCAACATGAACATGAGAGACCCTGTGATTTACCGTGTCATGCACGCCCGCCACCACCAAACGGGCGACACATGGTGCATTTATCCCATGTACGACTACGCCCACCCGTTGTCGGACGCTTATGAGGGTATCACGCACTCTATCTGTACGCTTGAATTTGAAGACCACCGTCCCTTTTATGATTGGGTTGTTGAGAAAGTGGGCTTTGACGTACCACCCCGTCAATACGAATTTAGCCGTTTAAACATTGACCACACATTGACATCTAAGCGTAAACTAAAACGCCTTGTGGACATGGGCGTGGTATCAGGTTGGGACGACCCACGAATGCCGACCATTGCAGGCATGAGAAGACGTGGCTATCCTGCCGAGGGCTTGCGTGATTTTTGTGAACGCATTGGCGTGTCTAAGGCGGACGGCGTGGTGGATTTTCGCCAGTTGGAATTTAGCATTAGAAACGTGCTAGAAAATACCGCCAGTCGTGGCATGGCGGTGCTAAATCCCTTAAAAGTTACGATTGCCAACTTTGATGAAGCGGTGGCTGATTTTGAAAATCTAAAAAAAGACACGGTCAAGGCGAGCCTAGATAATGGTGTGCTTTGGCTCACTCAGCCCAAACACCCACAGGCGGACAATGGCGAGCGTGAAATTCCTTTTACCAAAACCATTTATATTGATAAAGCCGACTTTGAAATCACGCCCCCAGACGGCTACAAACGCCTATCGCCAGAGAACCCTGAGATTCGTCTGCGTAACAGCTATGTGCTAAAAGTAGAAGAGCATATCACGGACGCTAATGGCGATGTGGTGGAGCTTGTTGCCACCATTGACCCAAAAACGTTGGGCAATAACCCTGAGGGGCGTAAAGTCAAGGGGGTCATTCATTGGGTGTCGGCAAGTCATGGCGTGCCTGCCACCGTGCGACTGTATGAGCATCTGCTCTATGAAGACGATGAAATCTCGGACGAGCATATCGCCACTATTAAGGCGAGCAATCCAAATGCCGATGATGATACGCTGTGGGTGCTAACTCACGTCAATCCAAATTCTATCAAGGTTGTCAATGCCATTGTAGAGCCGTCATTGGCACAGGCAACAGGCGATGACAAATTTCAGTTTGAGCGTGAAAGCTACTTTGTGGCGGACAGCGTGGAGCATAGTGCCGATAAGCCTGTGTTTAATCAGATTGTGGGATTAAAAGACGGGTTTAAGTAACTTTTAGTAATTTTAAAATTAACCAAAAAGCCAAACATGATGTTTGGCTTTTTAAGTTCACCGCCCGACTTTTATCTCACTCACATCTCACTCACATCTCACTCACTTCACATTCTCATCACTCGCCTGATAAATGGCAAAAAGCTCATCATCGCTTAGCATTTCTTCGGCAATGGGAAAAAGCTCTCGCTCTTCAAAGCGGATATGGTCATACAACGCAGTTGCCAGTGCTTTGACATCGTCCACGCTTGGGTCGGTGTTGGCAAGCAAGGTCTCAATGTATTCATGCTCATCAAGCATTTGTTTTGCCAACTTGACCGCCTTGTCATCGGACAGTTTTGTCAAAATAACATCGGCAAGGCGTGTCCTTTCAATCTCAAAATGCGTGGGAATGGCAGTCGTCAAATAATCCACCAAGGCTTGGTGATGGGTAAGTTTGTCATCATCGGTGGCGGATTTGGCTTTGTTGGCGATGACCAAGCCCAAATGGTGCTGACGAGATAAGGGCTGTAAGGCAGGATGTCGTTTCATGGGAGTTCCTGTTTATTAGTTGGATTTCATTATAAAATAAAAAACCACAAACACTAGGGCAATGTTTGTGGTATTGTGGCACATAATGCTAATCAATAATTTAAGGTATAACTTATCCCGTAACTTCTCCCTTGTGCAGACAAGCTGGATAATTCACCATAAGTTGCTTTAGCAGCTTGACTAAATACGCTCTTATAATCGGCATCCATCAAATTATAAACCCCAAAATTTAGCTGACCCTTGGGCAGTTTTATCTCACCCAATAAATCCGCCACAACATAGCCTGAAATTCTAGTCTCTGGGGTTTTGCGGACGTTTTGATTGGTTGTAGCAACCAAGCTGTCTTGATAGGCATTGTCTGTACCACCAATAGCAAGCAGTTGTAAGCGTAATTTATGTTCACTTGGTGTGGTGTATTGAGCAAAAGTGGTGGCTTTGGTAGGACTGATACGAAACGCCCCAAGCTCTCTGTACTGACCACTTGCATCTTTGTATTGACCTCGTGTATAGGCAATGCTACCACCGACAGCCCAGTTATCATTAATCTTGTGATTTAATTCAAACTCCGCCCCATAAATACGCTCATCAGTATCAGCAACCACCACGCTATAATCTTTTAAAAACTGGGTTACTTTATCTGATGTATTATAAAAACCTGTCAACTTGGCACGGCTACCGCCAAATACTCCTACCCACCCTGCATCATAACTATTGACCGTGATTGGCTCGACATTATCAGAATTAACCACAAAACCTGCCCCAACATCTCGTAACACCCTTTGCAGGTCAGGCAAACTATATCCCTGCCCAAAGTTGGCAAAAATACTGTTATTTGGCGTTAATTGATAATTTGCCCCAAGATTAAACAAAGTTTTGTGATGCTTTACTTTGCCAGAATTGACAACCCCTGCTTGATACGGCACTTTGTTTTGGATTAATAAATCAGCCAATAGCGACTCACTGGGTGGCACAAAATCGTCTGTTTTGCTGTCTATACGTTGATGTCGCACGCCTGCTGATATTTTTAAATCATCTGTTAAAGCAATATTGGCATTGGTAAATATGCCATAGGTTTTTAAGGTGGTATCAGGTCCATAGGTGTAGTGATTGCCAGCATCTTTAAACTCTAAGCCGTTGCTTTGCATAAAGGTAGTCAAATCATAACCTGTTGCCCCTTGGCGGTCTTTTTCTTGCTCATAATCGATACCATAACTAAGTAGTACAGGTTTTTGAGCAAGGTCAAATTTTCTTTGCAAAGCCAGTCTTGCTCCTAGTACCTCTGCCTTAGATTCAGATTGTAACACCCCATAGGCGCGAGCTTGTAGAGCCTTGGTATAAGCATCCAAAGTGGCTGGTGGCAAATTCATGCTTTGTAAAATAGGCAGGGCTTTGGCGGTCGAAAACGGGGCAACAAAGGGATAAAATCTGCCTTTCTCTCTGCGATAATAAGCATTGGTATTGATGGTGTTACCCCACAAATCATCATGATGATAGTTGATATTAAAGGTGCTTTTGGTGGTTTTTGGCTGTTCTGATAATGATAAGCCTTTGATGGCATTTAATGAAGGCTTTTCTCCAAACAACACCGCAAGGCGATTACCATAATCAGGTGCATAATCGGTATCTTGTTTGTCGTTATAATGCGTCAATGCTAGATTGATATTTTGCTTGTCGTCAAGTTGCCAATCAACATTTGTATTGACACTTAGGCTTTTGCTGTCTTGCTTATCAGTTTGGGCAGGCTCAGGAGCGATGCGTTTACCGTTAGCATCAAATGCCCCTCCTGTGGTGCGATAGTCGACATCAAGTCGTGCAAGGACATTGCCATTTTCGCTGACACCTGCCACACTCTGACCTACCTGATAACCGATACCTTCACTGGATAATTTACTACCATGTACACCGATGCGGGTTTCAAATTGCTCCTCTTCCAAATCAGACTTAGTAACGATATTAATCAAACCGCCTGTTGCTCCAGACCCATAAATACTGGTTGCTCCTGATAAAACTTCAATTCTAGCCACTTGACTGGGGTTGATACTATTAAGCTGTCTAGAGATGTCTCGCGAACCTGTCAAAGGCACACCATTTAACAAAAATTGTACTTGACGACCGTGCATGGTTTGCCCAAAGTTACTGGTAGTGCCACTACTTACCCCCAAACTTGGAATGAGCTGTGCCATCACATCGGCAAGCTGTCGAGAGCCTGTTGCTTGCTCTTGAATTTGCTCTTCATAAATAACTTTGGTGGTATGGGGCATTTGCGTGATACGATTGGCAAGTGCCATACCGCTCTTATCAATGGCAATAACCACAGGCTCTAATTCAACCGTTGGTAATGACTCATTGGGTTGAGCGTACAACTGCTGAGTTACTGCCACACTTAGTAAAGGCAAAGATAACCATTGAAAATAGTGGGAATGACGCATAAATTACTCCTTATGGAAAAGTAAAATTTTAACAGTCTGTTACGGTTTAACAGTCTGTTACGGAAAATTTTTTTATCAATGTCGGCAAAATAAGCATTGACACCCCAGAACCAATCGCAAGCCACAAAAATAGCTTGTCATAGCCAAACTGATGTACTAAAAATCCACTCATCGCCCCGCCGATAAAATACACAAGCAACTCCACGCACACAAACAAAGTAAAGTCCGTGCCAGCTTGGTCGGGATTGGCAGCATTCATAAACAGGGCATATAAGGCAGTCATTGTTAAATAGCGAACAGATAAAATTAGCAAAACACTAATTGCCATCAAGCTCATAAACCCTGTTTTTAATAAACCTACCGCAGGTAAAAAATCACCCAATAAAGGATATAGCAATCCTAGACACAACAAAGCATAAACTGCCGTTCTTAGCCATCCGAATAATATAAGACAACGTACAATGTCGATATATTTGATTAATACCCCTGCCAAAAGTGCTGAACCAATCCCAACAATCGCTCCAAATACCGAAAACAAAAGCCCAATCTGAGACAGTGAAAAACCAAAATCCACAAGCATTGGATTTAGCATTGCCATCATCGGAGCTTCCACAAAGCGAAACACCACAATCAAAGCTAGTAACCATTTAGTTTGCGGGCGTTTGATAAGCCTAATAAGACTTGCTCTGGAAAGATTGGCAGCATGTTTGGGATTGTCATGATCTTTTAAGAACCATAGTGAACACGAAATAAGCACAACAGTTGTTGCCAAACTGATTGTCGCCATTTGCCAATCAAATCTCTGATATAGCCACAGTGTGCCAGCACCGCCTACCATACTACCAAACGCCACTCCAAAACTTTGCATGGCACTTGCCAGCCCAAAGGATGACTTATCAAATTGTTCCACTGTATAGCCATCAATAGCGATATCTTGGGTGGCACTTGCCAAAGACACCAAAAAACTTATGCTCAGAAATAATACAATCTCAGACTCAGAAAACTGTAAAAAGCCAAGCCCAAACAGCCCGACTACCACGATAATTTGAGTAAAAAATAACCAAGTTTTGCGTTTGCCGATTTTGGCACAATAATAATTGTCCACATAACTTGCCCACAGAAATTTAAACGCCCACGGCAAATATAAAAGTGAAAGCATGCCAATCACCCTAATATCAACGCCTTGATGTCTTAAAATGGCAGGCAATGCCACATTAAAAAAATACAAAGGCAAGGCATGGGCAACATATAACAGTGCCACCATCATCAAAAGATGGCGATTTTTTTGTTGTGAGACAATCATCAGACCGCCCCTATTTTAGTGTTTATCCATGCTTTGGCTTCAGTCAGTGATAACACCACCGCATAAGGCACTCGCCATGCTTTATGAAAAGCAGGACTGTCTAAGGCTTGTCTTTGAGTCTCATCATCAACAATTCTGACTAATCCCTTGCAATATTTAAAGAACGATTCTTTGTGCGTCTTGTACCAAACCGCCTCAATCTGGCGGTAGTTATCAGGGAGTGTCAGCCCTGTCCGACTATGGTAAATCAAGGCAAAACTCTGCTCACTGGCTAACAAATCACTCATAGCAATCAACCAATCATCAAATGCATCTTGACTAATCTCGCCTGAAAAATCGAGTAAAAATACAGGTAAGGAGCTATTTGGGTTCTGAATAGTATTTAGAAAAATAGGCATAACATCACTCTTTAATGTTGGCATTTAAATAATGGGCAAACTTACAATAAAACCCTTCTTTGTCACAAAAATATAACATTGCAGTTTTTTCAGGCATTACAATTTGATATTGGGGCATATAGTTTAATTCTTGAGCGACTACCTCATAGGGTTTTACACTTGCATCAGGTTCACCCACAATTTTTTTAGCAGGTGAATGTTCAAAAATAAAAAAGCTTAGTAGACGCATGATGGCACGCAAGTACCCTTTGCCAACAGCCTGTACCTCTGCTAGTAACAAATGCCAACCCAAATCATTTTTGTCAGCCGTATAATACCCTGATAGTCTATCCCTTGCCCCTTCATAAACTTCGGCGTAACCAACCCATTCACTATTAATACTAACCAAATACAGACGCTGGTGATCATCAGCCAACATTTTTTCAAAATAAACAAACAGCTCAGACAATGATTTATTGAGTTGCCATTGAGGGATAACATGGGGCATATTCATCCAACGATGCAACAATTCAATATGTTCAGGGTAGCGTATTTGCACCAACCCAAATTCAACCCCATTTTCTCTGTAAATATAGTTGTTTGGCAACCCCTGAGATAAAGTTGGCAATCGATTGGTTTTACTGCATTGATCTTGATTAAAAGAATCGGTATAGACTTCTAGCATTTCTATTCTCTCATTAGGGTGTGTTGAATATTGGTATTTGCAATGAAAAATGAGAAAAATCGCACGTTTTTCATGCAAAAACTAATAAAAGCGTTAAAATTTTCATCATTTTTACAAATAATGTTATCAATGTTCAACACACCTTAGAAACTGTGGTGAAATTGGATTGCAAATTGGTTCGCAAACCACGGGTTCTGGACGGTTGGCGTTATCTTGATAACCTCTTGTAAAAAAGCGAACACGATTTAGGCACACCTTTTCAAATTTTGGTCTTTTTAAATCAAATAAAGCAATCCTCTCATTTAGCTCTGGATGTTGGTGGTGAAATTCATCAACAATCTTTGATAACTCATTCCAAAATTCAAATTCAGATATATTATAATATTGATGCAATACATCAAAAATATAGCGATAATGCACAACAAAAAGCCCAGTGAAAATAAAATGACTCAAATCTTTTGGGGAGTGTTTTAATAAAATACCCACCTCTTTTGAACCGACCCCCAAAT